>CAXBKM010000040.1:0-10743 GCA_963976265.1 uncultured Maricaulaceae bacterium | reverse complement strand
GGGAAAACGACGTTTGGCGCATCACCGATTGCGTCCCGCGGAGGCTGCGGGCAAACTCGGCGCATGACCGATCTTCATGACCTCATCAAACGCCTGCCCAAGGCTGAACTCCATTTGCATCTGGAGGGTTCGCTGGAACCCGAAATGATGTTCGCACTGGCGCAGCGCAACAATATCGACATTCCCTATGAGAGCGTAGAAGCCATCCGCGCCGCCTATGATTTTTCCAATCTTCAGGACTTTCTCGACCTCTATTATGTCGGGATGAATGTGCTTCAGACCGAGGCCGATTTTTTCGATCTCACCATGGCCTATCTGGCGCGTTCACACGCTGACAATGTCCGTCATGTGGAGGTGTTTTTCGATCCGCAGGGACACACTGATCGCGGCATCGCTTTTGCCGACGTTATTAACGGGATAACGCGTGCGCTGGATGAAGGCGAGGCACGCTTTGGGATTACCTCGCGCCTGATCCTGTGCTTCCTGCGTCATCTGCCTGAAGATGCGGCGTTCGATACGCTGGCCGAAGCCACGCCTTTCCTTTCACGCATTGAAGGCGTGGGGCTCGATTCCAGCGAGATGGGGCATCCGCCGTCGAAATTCCAACGCGTTTTCGACGCGGCCGCAAAACTGGGTTTAAAGCGTGTCGCCCATGCCGGTGAAGAAGGGCCACCTGAATACGTTTATGAAGCGCTGGATCTCCTGCATATTGACCGTCTCGACCATGGAAACCGTTCACTGGAAGACGACTCGCTGGTCGCACGGCTTGTGTCCGAACAGATGACCTTGACCGTCTGCCCGCAGTCGAATCTGCGCCTTTGTGTCGTTAATGATCTGAAAAACCATCCGCTCAAAACGATGCTTGATCTCGGCCTGCGCGCGACGATTAACGCGGATGATCCGGCCTATTTTGGTGGTTATCTGAATGACAATTTCATCGTCACTGCAGACGCGCTGAATCTGGACGTCGAAGATATTATCGCTCTGGCGAAAAACAGCTTTTTGGGCAGCTTCTTGCCTCAGGCCGAGATTGAAAAGCATCTCGCGACGATAGATGAAGCGGTGACCGCTTAATCGTCCAGGCCCGGCTTCTTGCGCAAGGATTTTTTGCGCCCCGTTTGGGCTTTGCCTTCTTTGACTTTGCGGATCGAGGCAAAGGATGGCTTGGCCTTCTTGCGCGGTTTCGGGCGGTGCGTCGCGCGTTCAATGAGGGCAACAAGGCGGTTGCGCGCTTCTGTACGGTTCAGGGCCTGGGAACGCGAACCGTCGGCTTCGATGATCAGTACGCCGTCCTTGGTCATTTTTCGGCCCACGAGCCGCCTCAGGCGAAATTTGATTTCTGGTGTCAGATTCGGGCTGTTCGCCGCATTAAAGCGCAACTGAACCGCTGACGAGGTCTTGTTGACGTGCTGTCCGCCCGGACCGGATGCGCGAACGAAGCGCTCATCCAGCTCGCTCTCGTCGATAAAAATGGTGTCGGTGATGCGCATGTCATGTGCCCGGATTGAGCAGCATTCCGGCACTATTGGCTGTCAGACGGACCTTGTCACCAGAGACACGCGCCTTGCCGTCACAGACCAGTCTGACGCAAGCCGGGTAGAGCTGGTGTTCGGCCTCAAGAACCCGCTCTGCCAGGCTGTCAGGCGTATCGCTTTGCAGGACCGGCACAGCGGCCTGGCCGATAATCGGGCCATCATCCATTTCCGGACGGACATAATGAACCGTGCAGCCATGCAGCTTGACGCCTGCATCAATGGCGCGCTCATGCGTGTGGACGCCCTTGAAGGACGGCAATAGCGAGGGATGGATGTTGACCAGCCGGTCGCGCCATTTGTCGACGAAAAAGGGCGTCAAAATCCGCATGAATCCGGCCAGAAAGACATATTTTGCGCACGACGCCCGGATCAGATTGTCGAGCGTTTCTTCAAACGCCTCACGCGTTTCATAGCCACGATGGTCCACCACAGCCGTCGGAATGTCAGCGATATTGGCGCGCTCAATTCCGCCCGCATCGGGATTATTGGAGCCGACAAGTACAATTTCAGCCGGGAAATCGGGCTGGGCGGCAGCGTCGATCAGTGCCTGCATATTGGTGCCGCGCCCGGAGATCAGTATGGCGATGGGAGTTTTGGTCATGGCGTCAGGCGTCTTTCAATGCGCCGCAAACAAAGGCGGTTTCGCCAGATTCGGTCAGAGCCGCGATGACGGCGTCGGCATTGTCTGGCGCGACGGCGAGGATCATGCCGATGCCGCAATTAAACGCCCGCGCCATTTCACGGTCTTCCACACCGCCGGTTTTCGCGAGCCAGTCAAAGACAGGCGGGCGGGCCCAGCTGGAAAAATCAACGTCAGGGACAAGATGGTCGGGCGTCATGCGCGGCGGGTTTTCCACCAACCCGCCACCGGTGATGTGCGCCAATCCCTTGATAAGACCGGCGCGAATAAGCGGGATCAGGGATTTCACATAGAGCCGTGTCGGGGCCAGCAAGGCTTCGCCAAGCGTACTCGATGTCTCAAAGGGAGCCGGGGCGTCCCAGGCCAGACCGGACATTTCGACAATCTTGCGGATCAGGGAATAACCGTTCGAGTGCGGGCCTGAGGAGGCAAGCGCAATCAGCGTGTCGCCAGCCGCCATCGCGTCGTGATCTGGCAGCAGCGCCCCGCGTTCCGCTGCGCCAACAACGAAACCGGCCAGGTCGAAATCATCGCCTGCATACATGCCGGGCATTTCGGCTGTCTCGCCGCCGATCAGCGCGCAGCCGGACTGGCGGCAACCTTCTGCGATACCCGCAATGATGCGCGCGCCGCGTTCGGGGTCGAGTTTGGCCGTCGCCATGTAATCGAGGAAGTACAGCGGCTCAGCACCTTGCGCGAGGACGTCATTGACGCACATTGCCACAAGATCAATGCCGATTGTGTCGAGCAGGCCGGTCTCGATCGCGATGCGCAGCTTGGTGCCAACGCCATCGGTGCCGGAGATCAGAATTGGGTCGGTGTATCCTGCCGCTTTCAGATCGAATGCGCCGCCAAACCCGCCCAGATCGGCGTCAGCGCCAGGACGGCGTGTGGCAGCGGCCAGAGGCTTGATCCGATCAACAAGCGCGTCACCGGCATCGATATCGACCCCGGCATCGGCATAGGTCAGGGCGTTGGGTCTCGGGTCCGTCATGGTCAAAAAAACATCCTGTGAGCCGTCAAACGTGTGTAAATTGACACCTAAACCAGTGAAAGGTGCAAGGCGCGGGCTTCACCGCGCCTTGGGGGCGGTATAGTCTGATTACAGCCTACACCAATAGGAGCTTTGTCTGTGCGCACAATTCTGGCCGTATTTGCCATTCTGATTACGCCGATTCTGACCGCTCATGCGGACAGCCCGTTCACCGTTTCAAACGTGCGCATCGACGCGTCGGCGTCAAATGCGCTCGAAGCACAGCGCGCCGCGATGGGAGAGGGACAAGTGGAAGCGGCACGCCGCCTCATCACGCGGCTGACCCTTCCCGAAGACCGCGCGGCATTGGGGGCGATATCATCGGACGATGCCAACAGCATGATTGCCGGTCTGCGTGTTGTGAACGAGCAGCGCAGCGCGACCCGCTATCTGGGTGATCTGGAAGTCAATTTCGATCCGCAATCGGTTCGGCGCTATCTGAGTAGTGCGGGCGTCCCCTTTGTCGAGGCGCAAGCCCTTGACGCTGTCGTCCTGCCTGTACTGCTGACCGACGGCGCAAGCGTTCTGTGGGATGGAAACCCGTGGCTGTCTGCATGGCGCGAGCTCGATTTCAGTCACGCATTGACGCCAACACGCGCGCCGGAAGGCAGCTCTGCACGCGCCTTCATTACCGCACAGTCAGCCGCAGGCTTCGATCAGGCGGCTCTGCAGGAAACAGCGGCGGCTTATGGTGTGTCGCGCATTGTTGTTGCTGTCGCGCGCGCCAGCGGTGGATCTGTGCGCTATGAAGGGGCCGTCTATACGTTTAGCTCCGACGGATTGGAGCGGCGCGACCCCATAGCAATGCGGGCAATTTCAGGTGGCTACAGCACGGCCGCCGAGCGCCTGGTGGCAGATCTGGAAATGGCCTGGAAGCGCGAATCGGTTGTTCGGGGAGGCGGCACCCGCGAAGCACGCGTAACCGTCGTGTATCGCAATCTTGCCGAATGGCGCCGCTTGCAACAAGCGGTCGCCAGCGCGTCCTTGGTATCCGATGCGCGTCTGGATGCCCTGTCGCGCGATGGCGCTCTGATGACGCTCAGCTATCGCGGGGAACGCTCGCAATTGGAGCGTGAATTCAGCGCGCGCGGTGCGGTTCTGGTCGATGACCCTGATATCGGCCTGATTATTCGGTCGCGCTAACACCAGAATAGCGGTGCAAAAACATAGATGAGTGAACAACTGGCCCTCGGTCTGCCGGCGCGCGCTGACTATAGCGCTGCGCACTTCGTCAATGGCGAAGCCAATGCGGGTGCGCGGTCGGCTCTGGCACGTTGGCGCGACTGGCCCAATGGGGCTTTGGCACTGGTGGGCCCGCCGGGCAGCGGTAAGTCGCATATGGCGGCGATGTGGCGCGAGGAAAGCGGTGCGCGCGCCGTGAACGCGACCCAGATCGACGCCACGCTCGGTGTGCTCGAAACACTGGGGCCGGTCCTGATCGAGGACGTTGATCGCGGCCTGGATGAAGACGGCCTGTTTCACCTTCTCAATCGAGCAACACGCGAGTCGGTTTCGGGCATTCTGGTCACGGCGCGAACCGCACCCACGCGCTGGACGACATCCATACCCGATCTGCAATCACGGCTGCGCGCGATGTCCGTGGCGGAATTGCACGAGCCTGATGATGACTTGTTGCGCCGTGTCCTGGAGAAGTTATTCCGCGATCAGCAATCGCCGATCGCCGATGGCATGATCGCTTATCTGCTTCCCCGTATGGAACGTTCGGTTGATGGTGCCCGGCGGCTGGTGGCTGAGCTCGACAAGGTCGCGATGGCCCGGCGAACTCCGGTCAATCGCGGTGTGGCGCGCCGCGTGCTAGAGACGTGGGACGAGACGAATGAGCGTGAGGGTTAGGGCGTGGAATCGATCGAGCAATCTGGCACACAGCCCAAAACTGCCAGCGCGGACAATTCGCCCGTATCCGGACCATCCTTGATGGATTCGACGGATCGCTTCCTCAATCGCGAATTGTCCTGGCTGCAATTCAATACGCGCGTTCTCGAAGAAGCGGCCAATCCCAATCATCCGATACTGGAGCGGCTGCGTTTCCTGTCGATTTCGGCCAGTAATCTCGATGAATTCTACATGGTCCGCGTTGCGGGCCTCCGGGCGCAATTGCGCAATGGCATCACGGCACCGTCGATAGATGGTTTGACTCCAGCCGATCAGTTGGCGCGGATCAACGGATTTGCTGGCGAGTTGATGGACGAGCAATTGACCAGTTGGCGCACGATCAAGGCGGCCATGGCCAAGCAGGGCGTTCACTTGCTCGACGAGACAAGCATTCCAAAGGCCGACATCAAATGGCTGAGAACAGATTTTCTTGCCCACATCATGCCGGTTCTGACACCGCTCGCGATTGACCCGGCCCATCCCTTTCCCTTCATCCCGAATATGGGATTTGCAATGGCGCTGAAACTGCGCCGCGATCGCGACGGGAAATCCATGACGGCGCTGATCCCCATGCCCAACGGTATCAAGCGGTTTGTTGAACTTCCGACAAACCGCCAGACGCGCGATGGCCGCCCCGTCAAGCGTTTTGTGGCACTGGAAACGGTGCTGATCCTGTTCCTGGACGCGATGTTCCCCGGCTACACACTGGTCGGCAAAGGCGCTTTTCGGATATTGCGGGATAGCGATATCGAGATCGAGGAGGAAGCCGAGGATCTCGTCAGCGAATTTGAGCAACTCCTGAAAGAACGGCGCCGCGGCGTTCTTGTCCGATTAAAAGTCGATGCAGGCATGCCTGAAGATTTGCAGCGCTTCATCGTCGATCATCTAAAAGCAGACCCTCAGGATGTGGCCGTTGTCGATGGCATTTTGGGCATGACACAATTGTCACAACTTATCCCCGACGACCGGCCCGACCTGACCTTTCCGTCCTATGAGCCGCGCTTTCCGGAACGTATTCGCGATCATGGCGGGGACTGTTTTGCCGCCATCCGCGCGAAGGACATCATCGTTCACCACCCGTATGAATCCTTCGATGTGGTGGTTCAATTCCTTCGCCAGGCTGCCGCTGACCCCGATGTCGTCGCGATCAAGCAGACACTCTACCGGACGTCGAAAAACTCACCGATTGTTGCCGCGCTGATTGAAGCGGCTGAAGCGGGCAAGAACGTGACGGCCTTGGTGGAGCTCAAGGCGCGGTTTGACGAGGAAGCCAATCTGAAATGGGCGCGCGATCTGGAACGCGCGGGCGTTCAGGTTGTCTATGGTTTTATCGAGTACAAAACCCACGCGAAAGTCAGCCTGGTAGTCCGGCGCGAAGGCAGTGATCTGGCCACCTATGCGCATTTTGGTACCGGGAATTATCACCCGATTACGGCGCGGATTTACACCGATTTGTCACTGTTCACCGCCGACCCGGCCTTTGGCCGTGATGCCGGACGTATTTTCAATTTTGTGACGGGGTATGCCCAGCCGACCGATATGGAGCGCCTGTCGATTTCACCGATTGGCATGCGCGACTTCCTGTTGCGTCATATCGAACAGGAAATCGCCAATGCGACAGCCGGCAAACCCGCCGCGGTTTGGGCCAAGCTGAACTCATTGGTGCATCCCGACATCATCGACGCCCTCTACCGGGCCAGTCAGGCCGGGGTGAGGGTGGAGTTGTCGATCCGCGGTATTTGTTGCCTGCGCCCCGGTGTTCCGGGCCTTTCTGACAATATCCGGGTCAAGAGTATCGTAGGACGTTTCCTCGAGCATTCCCGCATTGTCTGTTTTGCCAATGGCGCGCCCATGCCCAGTGCATCGGCGAAGGTATTTATTTCGTCAGCGGACTGGATGCCGCGAAATCTTGACCGGCGTGTCGAAAGCCTGTGCCCGATCCAGAATCCGACCGTACAACGCCAGGTGCTCGACCAGATCATGGTTGCCAATTTCAATGATGAAGCGCAGAGCTGGTACATGCAGCCCAATGGCGAATATGAGCGGGTCGATACCAGCGATATCGACAAACCCTTCAGTGCCCATGCCTATTTCATGACCAATCCGAGCCTGTCCGGGCGTGGGCAGGCACTGAAAGGTGACCAGCCCCTGACCTTGCCCTATGGCGGACCGCGCCTTTGAGCGCGTCTGTTGCCGACGCGCTGTGCGCAGAAAATGCCGTCGAGCGTGATCTCGCCGTTATCGATATTGGCTCCAACACGGTGCGTCTGGTGCATTTCCGTCTGGAAGGCCGAGCGCTCTGGCCGATCTTCAACGAAAAGGTAACAGCGGGACTGGGACGAGCGGTCGGCGAGACCGGCAAACTTCACCCCGGCGGCGTGGAAACAGCCATGCGCGCCCTGAAACGCTATGCCGGTTTGCTGGATGCCAAACATGTCAGCGAGCGCTATGCAGTTGCGACAGCAGCGGTCAGAAATGCAGACGATGGCCCTGCCTTTTGTGCCCAGATCAAGGCTGAAACCGGATTTGACGTTCGTGTGTTGAGCGGCGCTGAAGAAGCGATGATTTCTGCACTCGGTGTATCGGCCGGAATTCCCCACGCCACCGGGCTGGCCGGTGATCTGGGCGGTTCCAGCCTCGAACTCACACCGTTGGATGATGGCGTCGTCGGCATCGGCGAGTCGCATGCTTTGGGACCACTTTCTGTGCCTCAGGCGGTTATGGCCGATCCGGCGGCATTGCCCGCCCATGTCGATGCGATCCTCAAAACGGCCGAGGCATTGAAAGCCAAAGGTCAGACATTTTATGCCGTCGGCGGAGCGTGGCGCGCACTGGCCCAGCTCGCCATGGTGGCCAATGACCATCCGTTGCGGGTTTCACACCAGTTTGAGCTCAGTCAGGCGGAAGCCACAAAAGTTGCCAATCTGGCCGCACGCAGTTCGATTGCCTCGCTGTCTGGCATTGACGGCATCGCGTCGCGACGCGCGGCTCAATTGCCGTATGCGGGTCTATTGCTGAAGCGGATCATGGCGATGGGCGGGTTCAAACGCGTCGTGTTTTCCTCTTATGGGGTTCGCGAAGGTGTCGTCTTCGAGCAAATGTCGCAGGCTTTGCGCGATGTTGATCCCTTGATTTCGGGGGCTGAAGCCCTGGCCCGAAATGCAGCACCATCGCCCAGTTTTGGCCGAGCCGTTGCCAACTGGATCGAGCCGGTTTTTGCCGCCAGCGGTGAGGTCTTTGGAGCGAGAGGGCCATGGCTGCGCGCGACGGCGTCGCGGCTGGCTGATTTGGGCTCACGCCTGCATCCTGATCACAAGGCCGATCTGGCCAGCGATCTTGTCATGTATGCGCCTTTTGCCGGCTTGACCCATCCAGAGCGCGCTTTCCTGGCACTGGCAATTTATCATCGTTATGCAGGCAAGTCGGCGCCTGAAAGCTCTCGCGTCGTTGAGCGATTGCTCAATGACGAGCAGCGCAAACGCGCCATGGCGATTGGCCTGGCATTGAGGCTGGGTGCAGCCGTGTCAGGGCGATCCGAGCCCTTGCTGGCGAAATTTACCTTGGCGCGCCGCGATGAAACGCTGGTGCTGGAGATGCCGGAGGCGGAAAGTGAGTTGATGGTCGAACGTGCGCAGATGCGGTTTGAATCGCTCGCCAATGCGCTCGGCCTCACACCCCAAACCGTGATTGTTTAAGCCCTTCTGACAGGCCTATTCGAGGACGACCTTGCCCTTGTTGAGCCGCAAGGCCAGTTCGCCGCGCTTCAATTTCAGTGCAGCCTCTCCAAACACATCGCGCCGCCAGCCCTTCAGGGCTGCAACGTCAGCCGTATCAGAGACCGCAATCTGTTCCAGATCGGGTACAGTCGCGATCAGGCGCGGGGCTACACCCGCGTCTTCAGCGATCATTTTAAGCAGGACTTTGAGCAATTCGGTTGTTGAATCGCCGCCATTTGGGCGCTGAGGCGGTGGCCCGACTTCGGGCGCATAGGCGTCCGGATCGGCCATGGCGGCCTTCATGTCTGAGATCAGGCGCCCAGCTGCGCTTGATCGTTCAAAGCCGCGCGGTACGGCGCGCAGGCCCGTCATGGCGTCGGGTGAGAGCGGGGCGGCATGTGCCAGCTCGTAGAGACCTTCATCCTTGATAATCCGTTGGCGCGGCATGTCGCGTGTTTGCGCTTCGCGTTCACGCCAGGCTGCAGCCGCCCGCAGGGCGGCGAGCCATTTGGGCGTCAATTTACGCAATTTCAGGCGCTTCCAGGAGTCTTCAGGGTCCATCCGGTAGGTGTCTGGTGAGGTCAGGATATCCATTTCCTCGGCCACCCAGGTCAATCGACCGGCGCGTTCCAGACGGTCGCGCAATTCCGGATAGAGATCGCGCAGATGGGTCACATCGCCAATCGCATAGGTCAGTTGTTTGTCGGACAGCGGACGGCGCGACCAATCGGTAAAGCGCGAGCCCTTGTCGATCTGGCGTTTGAGCATGGTGCGGACCAGATTGTCATAGGCGATGGAATCGCCCAAGCCCGCCGCCATGGCGGCCACCTGGCTGTCGAAAATGGGGTGAGGCACCTTGCCGCCCATCTGATTGTAAAAAATTTCCAGATCCTGCCGGGCCGCGTGAAAGACCTTGGTGACCGTCTCATCGAGCAGGAGCGCGTGGAAGGGCGCCATGTCGATACCGTCCGCCATCGGGTCGATAATCACTTCGGTCTCGCCGCCCGCCGCCTGTATCAGGCACAGGATCGGCCAGTATGTGCTTTCACGCATGAATTCGGTATCGACGGCCACGAATTCGCAGGCGCGCAATGCAGTGCAGGCGGTTTCCAGCTCTGCAGTTGTTGTAATGACTTTCATGGCTTTGCGTTTAACGGTGCATGCCAGTTTTGGCGAGCGCGCGTGTCATGTGTCTATCGTGCCTGCGCGGCCCTTGCGCCAGCGAATGAAGGTGAACACGGCCGCGAAGGCACTGACGCTGGCAATGAACAGGAAGGCTGACTGAAGTGGCAAACCAACGAGCGCGATCCCCGCAAGCGTGAATTGTCCCAAGGTTGCTGTTGCCGCGTTCATGATGCCGCCTGCTGCCAGAAGCCGTCCGCGTAATTCTGCAGGCGCCCGTCGTTGCGCCATGGCTTGGAGGGGAACAACGAACAGGCCTGCGGAAACCGCCGCGAGGCCGAGATCAACAAGAATGCGCCAATTGTGACTGTCAGCGATGAATGCACCGGCTCCGACAAGGTCAGCGCCTTCGGGGGTGAGTGGTATATTCATCGTGTAAAGCGCTACATCGGTTGGAAATATGACCAGGCCGATTGCGCCGACGATCGTAAAGGGCAGCGCATCACCTTTGCCAGAAAGAACACCACAGGCGATCGCACCGACGGCAGCACCAACGGTAAACAGGGCGCTGAACAGAAGAACGACGCTGGCATCCGCCCCCAGAACAGAGGCGGCAAAAACCGGCATCATCGTCACGATGGATGCCGCGAGCATCCAAAACCAGGCCGCACCAAGGAGCGGGCGCAGGACATCGGGTGCGCGCAACGCATAACCGGCAATCCTCCAGGTTTCAGCAACAATGTTGTAGCTGACTTTCAACCCCGGTGTCGCCGCAGGGGCGGGTGGCAATTGGCGCATCGTTAT
>CAXBKM010000039.1:0-10774 GCA_963976265.1 uncultured Maricaulaceae bacterium | reverse complement strand
GTAACGCCACTGTCCGGGCTCGTATAAATGCCGATATTGGCGTTGAACGAAGATGCTGTTGCATCGAACATCGCCGAACCTGTCGACGGCGCGTTCCAGGAAAACCAGATCGACGCACCACCCGCATCACCGGCATGATTTGGCTCGCCGCCGACCTTGGTCGCATTGATATTGGTCGCTGTAACAGCGCCCGACGTATTAGAAAGTGATTGGGCGGCCGCGATATTGTCATTCGCCGGAGCGCCCGCCAGGCTGATCATCAACTCGGCAGCGCCGGTTGCGCCATTAAAGCCGTCAACCGCGATGTGATAGGTCGTTCCGGCCGTGACAGGAATACTGACGAGGCTGGTGAGCGGGCCACCGCCCCGGTCGTCATTGGTCGCCACTGTCGTCAAAGCACCGACGGCAGTTCCGGTATAAACACCGAGTGTTGTGTCATAGCCGGGTGCGTTGACCGTTTCGATTTGGGCAGTCGCCGAAACCGGCGCAGTCCAGGACCACCACACCGATCCACCGCCACCATTATTGCCGTGATTGGGCTCACCGCTCTCTTTCGTCGCGCTGACCGAATTAAACGGGAGTGTGGCCGCCAGAGATGACAATGGAAATGCGTCAGCAAAATCGTCATTGGCAGGCGGCGGTGCCGTGACAGCCAGCGAAGCCGCGACAACAACCGATCCGGCGGTTCCGGTTACTGTTATTGCAAAACTCGATTGGTAAGCCCCACCCGTTAGGCCTTCGGGATCAACGCCGACTCTCAAAGTCGTGCTGGCGCCTGCCGCCAACGCTCCATTAACAGTCGCTTCAGCTATGCCAGGCTCGTCGCTACCGCCCGTGACCTCGGTGAATGTCAGCCAGCCCGCCGCCGAAGTTACGCTCCAGTTCAGGGCTGATCCGCCACCATTGGTGAGTGTATAATCGCGTGTTTCAAAACTGCTGACATCGCCCGGCGTACCCGACGAGTTGAAGGCCTGAAGCGGCGTGACGGTCAGGCTTCCCAGAACACCGCCATTATTGCCGGTCAATTGAACGCTCGCCTGATCGACCTGGATGCGCGGACTGGTCACATTATTCGCAGCCGTCGTGATCAGGACACCTGTTGATTCAAGCGCTGACTCAATCTGGTCAATTGTTGCATTGGGATGCGCACCGCGCAGCAAGGCGATGGCACCGGCAACATGGGGCGCGGCCATGGACGTTCCGCTCGCCGTCGTCGCGCCGCCCACGCCTGAATCATTGGCGCTGGACAAGGCTGAGCGAATTGAAGACCCCGGTGCCAGCATATCAACCAGGGGATTGGAGTTTGAAAACGAGGACAGGCCATCAGTCTTGGTCGTCGATCCGACCGTGATCGCAGCTTCGATACAGCCCGGTGAATTCACAGCATCGCGAAACCCGTCATTGCCCGATGCAATGGCTGTTGCAACACCGGCAGCGCGCAATTGCTGGATGATGGATTCGTTGGGATGTCCGGTACAATGGCTGGTATTCGAGCCGCCGCCCAAACTCATATTGATGGATGCCAGATTAAGCGCGACCCGATTGGTATGAAGCCATTCCAGGGCCGCGGTCTGGTCGCTTGAATAACTCAAGACGCAGGGCGGGGTTGAGGATCCGCAATCACTCGCCTGACTGAATTGCGAAAACACCTGAACGGCAACAACACCGGCACCCGGTGCCACGCCGCGCAAAACACGTGTGTTGTCACTGGGGTCTACAAAATCTCCGCCGACGGCAATGCCGGCGACATGTGTGCCATGGAAACAGCCGGACCCGCCATTAATCGGGTCGATGGACCGTTCTTCACAATTATCGCCAGCTTGCTCGCTTGTGGTGTCACTTTGCGCGCCCGCAGGACAAAAACTGGCGGAGCGCGTCCCGGATGTTGAGGAAAAACACGCTGAGCCCGCGATTCGTCCCGCAAACATGGGGTGCTGAAGGTCTACACCGGTATCGAGAATGGCGACCGATGTTCCAGCACCCGTTTGACCACTGCCATGCAGTGCGGCTGCGCCGATCAGAGGGACGCTGGCGTCAAGGCTCGGCGCCGACAATTCATCCGCCTCAATACGCTGGACGCCTGGATCGTCAGCCAGGGCGTTGATTTCATCGCGTGACAAAAGCATCGCCGCGCCGGGAGAATAACGAAATTCACGGGCAACTCGCGCGCCGTCTGTATCAACAGGTGCATTCGCGAGCACATCGGCCGGAATGTGCAAGGCGCGTAAGATCGTTTCATCGCGCAACCTGTCCATTTCATCAAATTGACGATCCGGATTGATGCCATCTGGCTGGCTTTCCTGGATGTCGGGCGCTGTAAACCAGACAATAACTCGCACCCGTTCACCGCGATCGAGGCGATCCTCGTCGGCAGGGGGCAAGCCAACCGGTGCCGCAAACGCGGACGCGCTCAGCAGCAAGGACGTCACGAAAATAACCAGCAATCTAAGCATTAAATGTCTCCAACCTTAATAGCCACGATAGCGAAGTTTCTCGGCAATGGCAGTGTAAAATGCGACGCGCCGAATTTTCACATCTGTGTGAAGTCGATGGTAATTTCTGGACGCCTCGCCTTGCCCCGCCCAACACTATAGTCGGCTAGGGAGGCGCCACCATGCGGGTACAGCTTTTAGGCGCGATTTCCTTCGCCTTTTTTTCGCTCACAGGGCAGATATGGGCCGATCCACTGCTGCTGCCAGCATCCAATGCCCATGAGGGGCAAGTTTCTTTTCGGTCCGTTGATCCTTCGATTTTCAATATGTCCGAAGGAGACCGGGTCACGCTGCCGGAGCTGGGCGGTCAAATCTATCAAGCCGAACTTGTTCGTATCGAAACGCAGAGTTTGGGCGGACAATTATGGGTCGGGCAAATCGTTGGCGGGGAGCGTGGACATCGCGTAATCCTTACGGCCGGTTCTGACGCCGTTTTCGGACTCTTCATTACGCCGACGGGAAGCTGGACGCTCGCACCGGCATCGCCAGGCGGATTGTTAGCGATAAGCCCGGCAAGCGCCCCACCTGACGAGCCAACCAGTGATGGCCTGAACATTACGCATGACCGTATTCGCCATGCCGCCCGTCAAATCGAACCGGCTCTCAACACGCAAATCGCAGAGAACGTCGCGGCAGGGTCACTTGGCAATATCGACATCGCTGTGATTTATACCGAAGGCATGCGCAGCTATTATGGGCTGGGTGTCATCACGCGGGTCCAGCATCTGGTGAATGCGCTGGACCAGGCCTTGGTCGATAGTGACACCGGATTGCGAGCGCGCCTTGTTCATGCCGCCCTTGTACCTGTGCCATGGGTTGAAACGACATCCACGATTGAAACCATTGATGATCTTGTCGCCGGCGCAAGCATCGGCTCGTCTGGCACCTCGGCTGATGTATTTGGCAGCTGCGAAACCGGGTTCGGTTTGCAATGCAATAATGATGGCGATCTCTCGAGCCTGTTTGCACTGCGAAATGGCGTTTCTGCCGACATAGTTGTCATGGTGCGCCGCTACTGGCGCGCACAACAAACCTATTGCGGCGTTGCCTATCTGCCGGGAAGCGGCGAAGGCGTAATCGATCCAGGTGAAGATCACATTCTGGGCGTCGGCGTGGTGGGTGATGGCCCCGATGGCAATGGAACAGGATTTAATTGCGGGGATCTGACCTTTGCCCATGAGGTCGGTCACAATCTCGGTTCGACACACAATATTGAAAATTCGTCTGCACCCGGTGTCCTGCCTGACTCCTATGGTCACCGGGTAGACTGCGGTTTTCGAACCATCATGGCCTATGATTCAACGCGCTCGAACGTCACCTGCGCCGGAAATACTCCAGTCCGGCAACCCAATGAATCCTGGATTGCCATGTTCTCCAATCCAGCGCTCGTGAATTGCCAGGGACAAGCCTGCGGCGTGGCGAACGGTGGCTCACACCTACCAGGAAGCCCAACTGACGATACAACCACACCAACTGATAATGCGCGCTCCATGCGTGAGCAGGGGCTCAATGTCCGCCTGTACCGCGACCCGGAAGCGCCGCAAATCCGGTCTGCCATCCTGCCCTATAGCCGCACCGTTCAGTTCGGACAGACGGCCACCGCTTTTGTTTCCATCGTCAATCCGGCCGCTTCAGGAAGCACGGCCACGCATTGCGGCTTGACCTTGCACGGCGCCAGGGATGGTGAGTTCACCTATCAAACAACCGATCCCAATTCGAATGCCGTAACCGGGGTGATCAACACGCCGACGGACATCCCGGCCGGCAGTGCGCAAAGCTATGTCATCTCCTTGAACCGTCCCGCGATGTTGGCAGAAGCCGATCTGCGCATTGATGCCCAATGCAATAACCGTCGCGCAGCGCCGGTGGTCAGCGGTGTGAATACGTTTCGGTTTTTCTCAACCCTGCTCAACCTTGCTGATATTGTCGCGCTGTCTGCCACGGTCGGAAACACGGGTTATGTTGACCTACCATCGTCGAACGGGAGTGGCGCGTTTTCGGTTGCGACCAGCAATCTGGGCGCAACATCCAATGTCGTTGTCAGCGCTTCGCCAGCCAGTACGGCACAAGAGATGGGCGCGGTTGAAGTTTGTCGAACTGACCCGGTCACGTCCGTATGCCAGACGCCCCGAGCAGCGTCTTTGACCCAGCTTTTCCAAGCCGGTGAAACGCTGACATTTGCGGTCTTCGTGAGAGGGACAGGGCAAATCGACAACGATCCTGCCAATAATCGTATTTTCGTGAATTTCCGCTCGCCGGGCGGTCAATCCGTCGGGGCGACAAGCGTCGCTGTACGGACCACCCAACCCTGACCCCATTCAGCTGGCGTAGACGCTCAAGTATTTTTTTTAAGAATCTTGTCGCCAAAACGGCTTGTAACTCTTAATAATTACCGGTCGGCTGGAGAATGACTCGTGGCTGGTTGATTGATCCTTGGGGAGGGAGTTATGAAGTTTTCCGTGTTTATTGCAGCCACGCTTGGGCTCGCCATATCCGCACCGGCCATATCAGACGATATGTTTGCGGGCGTTCAAACTGTCGCTTCCGACGATGGTTGGGCAGAAACAGTTGAATTCACCGGCCTCAATCCTGACGTCATGCGAATGGAAGTTGGTGATCGCATCGATTTGAATTTTGGCGCTGGTTATGTTGCCGAACTTGACCGACTGGGCACCCAGGAATTGGGGGCTCAGGTCTGGACGGGACGCATTGCGGATCAGTCCATCATGAACCGCGTGATCATCACTGAAACGAATGGGGATATTTTTGGCCGGATCAACGCACCGGATGGCGTCTGGTATATTATCACCCAGAATGGTCAACACAGCATCGTCCGTATGCCGGACAATGCCACCTTCGTTCCATTCGAAGGTGAATCCGGGTTGCTACCCACGGTAACGGAAGCGATGCTCGCTGCGGGCCCCGACACCACAGCTGCATCAGATACCGCCGAGGCTGTTCCGGTCGGCTCCAACGGCACAGTCGATATCGCGATCTTCTATTCCAACAGTTTTTCCAGTCTTTGGGGATTGTCGACAGGCGGGCGGATTCAATATCTGTTGGCCCTCCTGGACCAGGCGTTGATTGACAGTGATACAGGTTTGCGGGCTCGCCTCGTACACCTCAACTCGGTGGCGCTTACGACGGACAATGCCAGCCAGGGCCGTACGCTGAGCAATCTTGCTGGTTTTGATAATCCGACTCAGGATCTCAGCGCGCTACGCGCTGCTGGCGTGACCTATGGCGCAGACCTTGTCGCCATTTTGCAGCGCTGCCAGGGCAGCTTGGGATCTGCCGGATTGGCATATCTGCCCAGCGGTGACGACGACGACATTGGGCCAGAGGACATCGCGGTTGCGTATTCGGTATCCGCTGACTGGATTGATGGTGAAGACAATGACCTGAGTGACGGTTTCGGACTTTGCGCCGATTACACATTTGCTCATGAAATCGGTCATAATCTCGGCTTTGCTCACAATGTCGAAGATGCGGGTGGCACGCCGGGCGGCGGCGTTCGTCCGTTTGCACATGGACACCGCGTCGATGGCGTTCTGCGTACGATCATGGCCTATGGCAGTGGCCAGCCCAATGAGGCTGCGGCACCTTTCTTCTCCAATCCGGATCTCAATCGCTGTGGCGCGGCCAATGATACATCGTGCGGCATCGCGGCTCCGGCTGGCGACATTGATGGCATCCTGACCAATGACCCGGCCGACAATGCTCGGACAGCTCGTGAAGAAAGCCTGGAAATCGCAACCCATCGCGCTGAAATTCCCCGTGTTGTATCGGCTGTTTTGCCGGTTACACGCTCTGTGCAAAATGGCACAGCGGCAACGGCTTTCGCCACGATCATTAATCCGGGTGCATCGAATTCGACGGCTACGGGGTGCGGTTTGCGCCTTCCGGGATCGACAGGGGCTCAATTCTCCTATCAGACGACCACGCCCGCCAACGCACTGTCTGGCACTGCCAATACACCGATCGACATCCCACAGGGTGCGGCGCAGAATTTCGTATTCTCGGTGACCAGTGCGACTGATTTTGTTGACAATACAGGAACGCCGGGCGGCTTTCCGTCAACGAATGACGAAACCAATTTGTTCATCGAAGCATTTTGCACCAACCGACGTTCGGCAGAGTATACACTGGGTCTGAATTCGCTGATCTTCTCATCAACCACAGCGGCGCCGGCAGATGTTATTGCGCTGGCCGCTACAACGGGAAATACGGGTCGCGTGGATGTTCCAACAACCGGTAGCTTCGTTGGTGCGTTTTCTGTGGCCGTGACTAATGTCGGCACTTCAGCGACAATCGTGGCATCTGCCGATGTCGGGGGCCGGACACTGGCGATTCAAAATATCGAGATCTGCCAAACGGACCCGGGTACCGGCGCTTGCGATGCAACAGGTCGGCAGGCGACACGTACGGTAACGCTCAACCAGAATGATACGGCGACATTCGCTGTATTTGTTCGCGGGACTGGTGCGGCCATTGACAACGACCCGGCACGCAATCGCGTTTTTGTTCGCTTCAATGAGGCGGGCACAGCGCGCGGAGCAACCAGCGTCGCGGTCCGCACCCAGTAAAGCAGAGTAACAACAAGCCCCGCCATCGATACCCGATGGCGGGGTTTCTCTTTCCGGCGCTAGGCCGGACGACACCCAGGGGGGACATTCATGTTCAAATTCGTATCCGCGCTCGCATTGAGTGCTGGCATATCCATGGCCGCATCGGCTGATGACATGTTTCAGGGCGTTCAGGCCACAGCCAGTGATGATGGCGGGCTTGAAACTTATCAGTTCAACGGTCTGGCTCCTTCGGTCATGCGCATGCAGGCCGGAGACACTGTCGATATGAATTTTGGTCCCGGCTATGAAGTTCAACTGGACCGGATTACTTCCCAGTCACTTGGGACACAGACTTGGGTCGGCCGCATTGCCGGCGAAAGCCTGCACAGCCGTGTGATCATCTCAGAAAACAACGGCATTGTTTTCGGACGCATGATGACGGATGAAGGCCTGTGGTACATCATACCCAGCGCCAATGGTGGGCATGAAATCATGCAGGTGCCGGAAGGCACGACGCGATTCTATCGGGAAAATGACACGGTTCACTATGATATGAACCAATTCGTCAATCCACCAAGCCCGAACCCGTCTGAACCGGCAATTGCTGAAATGGTCCCGGTCGGGTCGAATGGCACAATTGATCTTGCCGTCTTCTATTCGCAAAGCTTTTCGGGCCAATGGGGCATGACGTCCGGCGCGCGCGTCCAGCATCTTGTGGCTGTTCTTGATACGGCGCTCGTCGACAGTGATACCGGCTTGCGGGCCAGATTGGTCTTTACCGGTCCTGTCACGCTGACCAATGACAATGTGGACCAGGCCCAGACCCTGGCCAATCTGTCCGGCATTGCCGACCCCAACGAAGCTCCGACCATCACGCAGGATTTGAGTGCGCTGCGTGCCGTTCGACAGACCCATGGCGCGGATCTGGTCGGCATCATTCAGCTGGCCAATAACGGCCATGGTGGATGCGGGATCGCCAATCTCCTGGGCTCGCCGTCAACCGATGGTGACATCAATGCCAATTGGGCCGATCGCGGCTACTCCGTGACCGGTGACTGGTTCGGTGGCGGAGGCTTTTGTTCCGACATCACCTACGCACACGAAGTTGGTCACAATCTGGGCATGGCCCACAATGTTGAGGATTCAGGTATTGGCACCGGCGTTCGCACCTATGCCAATGGACACCGCGAGGACTGCAACTTCATCACCATCATGTCCTATCCGACAACCGCCGGAAATTGCCCGGCCGGTGCGCCTCGCACGATTGGCAATGAAATGGAGGCGCCACACTTCTCCAATCCATCGATCAATCTTTGCCCGGGCAATGCGCCCTGCGGCATTGCCGTGCCGGCGGGCGGTGATGTGGATGGTATCCTGACCAATGACCCGGCTGACAATGCGCGCGCTGCGCGCGAGGAAAGCAAGGATGTCGCCCTCTTCCAGGCCGAGGTCCCGCGCGTCGCATCGTCTGTTCTTCCGATAACGCGTTCTGTCCAGAACGGCACGGCAGCGACGGCGTTTGCGACCATTATCAACCCGGCCAATTCCGGCGGTCAGGCCACGGGTTGCGGCTTGCGGCTGGGCGGTGCCACACCGGCACAATTCTCCTATCAGACAACAGACCCTGGAACGAATGCCGCGACAGGAACACCAAATACGCCTGTTGATCTGGCGGCGGGTGCTGCACAAACCTTTGTGTTCGCGGTGACGAGTGCCGGAGACTTTGCCGACAATACCGGTCTGGCGCAAAACTCCGCGAATGACGAACGCAATCTGTTCATCGAAGCCTTTTGTACAAATCGCCGTACGGCTGATTTCTCACTCGGCCTGAACACGCTTACCTTTACGTCAAGTGCTGCCGCACCAGCCGATGTCATTGCGCTGGCGGCAACGGTCGGCAATACGGGCCGCGTAGATGTGCCAACCGGCGGCAATATGGTTGGTGCGTTTTCTGTTGCAGTCAGCAATATCGGTACGTCGGCCACGATAACCGCATCAGCCGATCTGGGCGGACAAACCCTGGCTGTTCAGAATATTGAAATCTGCCAGACCGACCCGGGTACCGGCGCTTGTGATGCAACCGGACGGCAGGCAACAAGGACTGTCACGCTCAATCAGAACGATACAGCAACTTTCGCTGTTTTTGTTCGCGGTACGGGCGCTGAAATTACCAACTCACCGGGAACCAATCGTGTGTTTGTACGATTTAACGAGGGCGCCACACCACGCGGTGCTACGAGCGTCGCCGTGCGAACGCAGTAATCGGTTTCACCCTGAATTCAGCCTTGATAAGGGGCGCACGGCCTTGACGCTGTGCGCCCCTGTTTTTTTATGGCTTTTGCCTGATGATCTTTATCAAATTTCAATGACACATTGCCGTGATCGCTTTGACGACGGGTGACAACACGCTATTGTTCTCGCGATTGACTGTTCGCGCGCGCGAATTCGACACTCCGGGAGATACCAAATGCGCCAATTATTTGCTTCAGCTGCCATCAGTGCCCTGCTGTTCGGGGGCTCAGCCATGGCCGACGACATGTTCGTCGGTACAACCACAATCGCCAGCGATGAAGGCGCAGACCAGATCGTTTTTGACCGCCTCGCGCCGTCCGTAATGGACATGCAGCAAGGCGAACGGGTCGATCTGAACTTTGGCCCCGGCTTTGAAGCTGAACTTGACAGCATCACCACAATGGAAATGGGCGCGCGCCGCTGGGTTGGCCGTCTGGCCGGTCATGACATTCACAGCCGGGTTTTGATTACTGAAACCAATGGCTATGTCTTCGGCCAAATCTCAACGCCCGATGGCATCTGGCAGATCGTTCCGTCACGCAATGGTGGCCATCAAATCTTCCAACACCCTGAAGGCGCAACGACGCCTGAATGGGGTGATGACGGCATCATCCCGGATGTAGACGCGCTGACACTTCCGCCCCTGAGTCTCGAAGACGAAGGCCCGGATACAGCAGAAGCAGTCGCTGTCGGTTCGAACGGTACGGTCGACATTGCCGTTTTCTATACACAGAGCATGGTCGATTTGTGGGGCCTTGCCCTTGGCGGGCGCGTCCAGTTCCTCGTGGCACTACTCGACCAGGCTTATGTCGACAGTGATACCGGCATGCGCGCGCGGCTGGTTCATCTGGACGCAACGCCGGTCGTCGTCAGTGAAACATTGCGCAACAGCACCAGTGGCGCGACTCCCGGCCTGCTGGACGATGTTCAGGACGGGGCCGGTGACGGCATTGCGGGCAATGATGTCGATCTCAGCGGTTTGCGTGCAATTCGCGATGCCATGGGCGCAGATCTGGTTACCGTATTGCGTCATTTTGATGCCACCAATCACGGCAGCTGCGGCGTCGCCTATGTAAACGGCGGCGGTTCAGATTCGATTTCATCTGGCAACTCCGCATTTGGTGTCAGCGTCAACAGTGACTGGATCGACAAGAACTGGAGTGGGTCGGGCGGATACAGCTTCTGTACCGATCAGACATTCGCTCATGAACTGGGCCACAATACCGGATTTTCCCATAATCGGGAAAACTCCAGTGCCGGTTCAGGTGTACGTGATTTCGCTCATGGCCACCGCGTGGACGGGGTTTTCCGTACGATTATGTCCTATGGCAGTTCAGGTGGCGAACCACGGGTCAACTACTTCTCCAACCCGGACATCACCTTGTGTCCGGCGGGCGCATCCTGCGGTATTTCCCATGACTC
>CAXBKM010000038.1:0-10816 GCA_963976265.1 uncultured Maricaulaceae bacterium | reverse complement strand
GCACAATCGGGATTGAAATGCGCGGCCGTGAACGCGAATGCCGACAATGCGCTCATAGCTGGCATGCGGATACGGCCATACCGCTCACAGACGAAGAAATGGGTTATACCACCTATTCAGGAATTGAAGAGTTCCAAATTTTATTGGCGGCAATCAGATCGCTTGGACAATCGACAGACAACAACACAATGGACAAGCTGGATGAGCATTGATGGCACTTACGACACCGACAATATTTTCGCCAAAATCCTGCGCGGTGAAATGCCTTGTGTGAAATTGTTCGAAGACGATCACGTCCTGGCCTTTATGGACATATTCCCGCAGTCAGACGGGCACACGCTTGTCCTGCCAAAGACATCCGCGCGCAATCTGCTGGATCTGGATGATGAGGCTTTGAGTGCGACCATGATCCGGGTTAAACGGCTCACGGCGGCGGTCAGGTTAGCGCTCAATCCGGACGGGATCGTGATCACGCAATTCATCGGGGCACCCGCGGGCCAGACGGTTTCACATAATCCCGCGATGGGAAAACCAATCGCTGGGCCGCCATGGCGGCGGGCAGGCGGATATGGATGTGTTGCAGGCGCAGGCCGACAAAATCAGAGCGGCTCTTAACTGACTTCAGACATGCGGATACCACATCATCGTCCACGCCCCGAATACGCCCAGCGCTGTGACGCCGGCCGCCGCGAGCATTAGGCCCGATGTCGCGAGCTTCGCGCCGGAAGATTTGCTTTCGCTCGCCATCAAATAGATTTCTAGAACCGCCAGCGGCAGGAGATAGCTCCCAAAAGCGATAAACAGGTCAAATGGTCCATCCAGTGACCGGCTCATACCCAGCCCGCCGGTCGCGATCGCCCAGGACATATATCCAAGGCGCGTGAACCATACGCCGCTCAGCAGGATAAATGTCCGCATGGCCCAGCGACGATGCTGGTTGATCTGACGACGGCGCGCGAAATGAAACGCAACGATGGCGGCCACCAAAACCAGCAATCCATTGACCGTCGTGCCCCATCCGCCAATTTCTGTCAGGCGTGATCCACGGCCCCAAATCATCCAAATGCCGCCAACAGCCATCACCACCGCAACCAGCAGATAAACCCGGCCTGTAAACCGATGGATGGCCGGAAAGCGATTTCGGATGGGCGGCATCAGCTGCATCGTGCCGCCTACGCAAACGACAGCTGTCAGCAGCGAATGAGACACAAAAGCCAGGTTTCCGAACAGATCACCGGCGGTGAACCCCTGGATCAAACCAACATCGTCCCAACTGGACCAGTTGCCACTGACCGTGGGCGGGCCGTACGCCGCGATAACATAGTATGCAAATAGCCATTGCCCGATCACAGCGACGAGAAACCAGAGCAGTCCAGATGTTTTGAGCAAGGTGCTCGGCGTGAGGCCTCGTGATATTGGCGTGGATGCAGTATCGACCATGGGGACGTCCTTTTCGTTAGCGCCTGCTTTTACGACAGGCTTGATGTGTGAACTCTCCCGTTGGTCGGGGCTTGTGGCTCGCCGATTTGCAAATCAGTCGGTTTTTTTGTGGATGAGTTGCACTGGGATGATCATTCGCCGCATCATGCCCGACGAATGGAGGACGCCGTGATTGAACTTGGCGCAGGTTTGAAACTATTTGCGGTGTCCATAGCGGCCGTCTGGCTCGGATGGATCGCGTTTCATCGCGCTTTTTCCAGGCTTCACTTGATCTGGGCGGGATTTTGTATTGGCCTGATCGCGATCCTGTTGATCGAGGTGTTGGGACGCGCTGCTGTGGGCGCGGCCTATCCTGCATTGGCGATTGCCAGTTGCGCGTCCTGCTCGTTTTTCTGGCTAACGGCCCGGGCCCTGTTTCGCCATGACCCGACGATTGGCTGGCCAGAAATCGCGATTGTGGCGGGGGTATTCCTTCCGACAATTTTCGACCAGATCGCAACGGTGTCAAATTTTGGTGCCGTCATCGGCGAGACCAATCTCACCGAATGGATGACCCGACTGGATGGAATGCAGGCCTTTTTCAGTTCCGCTGCACTCCTATTGGCGTTTGGAGAAGGTTTGAACGGGTGGTCAGGCATTTCCGATCGCGAAAAACGCATCCGCTACGTCTTCCTGTCCAGTTTCGGGAGTGGTGTCGTCATCTGTGTGATGCTTTTCGATCATGGCCGCCTGACTTTTGTCTCCCCCGGACTGACAGCGCTCATCCAGGGCATTTGTGCCGCGATGATCGTTCTCAGTGTCAGTCTCGCCATTATCTATCGTCAGCAAAATCCGTTGCCTGCAGGAGCCGCGCGGAAAACGCCACCGGCGAGCGACGCCGAAAAAGCCTTGGCCCGGCGCGTTCAAGCACTGGTTGCCGAGGGTGCTTATCTCGACCCGGATCTGAAGGTCGCGACACTGGCCCAACGGCTTCACGAGAAAGACTACCGGGTTTCTCGTGCCATTGTTGCTGGCCTGGGCCAGGCCAATTTCAATCGCTTCATCAATCGATATCGCATTGAACACGCACAGCGACTGCTGTCGGATACGATCGGTCAGAAAAATGGCATTCTGGAGATCGCCCTGGAAAGCGGTTTCGCCTCTCTTGGCCCCTTTAATCGGGCGTTTAAAGAGGCAACCGGCCAGACGCCGCGCGAGTTCCGGCGTGAAAAGCAAATGGCCGCCACGGCTCTACGTGACGGCCATTCACCTGGCGTTCTTGCCGAATAGGTGATTCTTTATCGCACCGGTTCCTTGGTTTTTCTTTTTCGGCCCTTGGGGGGCTTTTTCGGCTTCAATCGATCACCCGGTGTAATGTCGAAATCGAGCCGGTTTTCATCGACCGGATCAACATCAATTTTCACAAGGCCACCATTTTTAAGCTGACCGAACAGTATCTCGTCTGCCAGCGGCTTTTTGACGTGTTCCTGAATGGTCCGCGATAATGGGCGTGCGCCAAAGCGTTCGTCATATCCACGTTTTGACAGCCATTGCGAAGCGGCCTCCGACACTTCGAATGTCACACCGCGATCCGCCAATTGGGCTTCAAGCTGCAGCACGAATTTCTCGACGACACGGCCGACAATCGGCTGTGACAAACTGTTGAACGGGATGATCGCGTCCAGGCGATTGCGGAATTCCGGCGTGAAAAGTTTTTCAATCGCTGCCGTGTCTTCGCCCTCTTTTTTGCCGCGCCCGAACCCGATGGATTCCTTGGCAGCGTCCGCCGCACCGGCATTGGTCGTCATGATCAGAACGACATTGCGGAAATCGACTTTCTTGCCATTCGCATCGGTCAGGGAGCCATGATCCATGACCTGCAACAGAATATTGTAGATGTCCGGATGCGCTTTTTCGATTTCATCGAGAAGCAAAACGGCATGCGGGTGCTGATCCACAGCATCGGTGAGCAAACCGCCCTGATCATAACCGACATAACCCGGAGGTGCGCCAATCAGGCGGCTGACCGCATGGCGTTCCATATATTCGGACATATCAAAACGGTGCAGTTCAACGCCCTGGATGGAAGCAAGCTGGCGCGCGACTTCGGTTTTACCAACACCAGTTGGCCCGGAGAACAAATAGCAACCAATCGGCTTTTCAGGCTCGCGCAACCCGGCTCGCGCCAGTTTGATCGCCGCCGAGAGCTTCTCAATCGCATCGTCCTGCCCAAACACAACGCGCTTGAGATCCTTGCCAAGCGTTTTCAGCGCAGTTTCATCGTCCTTCGTCACGGTTTTGGGTGGGATGCGGGCAATTTTCGAAACCACATCCTCGACTTCACGTACGCCGATTGTTTTCTTGCGCTTCGATACCGGCTGAAGCCGCATGCGGGCGCCCGCTTCATCGATTACATCAATCGCTTTGTCGGGTAGTTTGCGATCACCGATATAACGCGACGAGAGCTCCACGGCCGATTTGACCGCGTCATTGGTGAACTTCACATCGTGAAAGTCTTCGAAATACGTCTTGATGCCTTGCAGAATTTTGATCGCGTCCGCCGCGCTGGGCTCGACAATATCAATTTTCTGGAAGCGCCGCGCCAAAGCACGATCTTTTTCAAAATGCTGGCGATATTCCTTATACGTCGTTGAACCCATACAGCGCAGCGCGCCCGATTGCAGGGCAGGCTTGAGCAGGTTGGACGCATCCATGGCCCCGCCTGACGTTGCGCCTGCACCGATTACAGTATGAATTTCATCGATAAAGAGGATGGCATGCTCGCGTGATTCAAGTTCTTTCACGACTTGTTTGACACGCTCTTCAAAGTCACCGCGATAGCGTGTGCCGGCCAGCAATGACCCCATGTCGAGTGAGTAAATCGTCGCCTCAGCCAGAACCTCGGGCACTTCTTTTTCAACAATTTTGCGGGCCAGGCCTTCGGCTATAGCCGTTTTGCCAACGCCCGGGTCACCAACCAGCAAAGGATTGTTTTTGCGTCGACGGCACAGCACCTGAATACAGCGCTCGACTTCGGCCTGGCGGCCAATCAATGGATCGACGTCGCCATCGCGCGCCTTGGCATTGAGATCAACACAATAGGTCGCAAGCGCATCTTCGTCTTTTTCGGACGTTTCGGCGTCGTCGTCCATCGCACCTTTGACAGCACGCGGTTCATCGGCGCCTGGCTTTTTGGCAATGCCATGAGAAATGAAATTGACCGCGTCATAACGCGTCATATCGCGCTCAGCGAGGAAATAGGCCGCATGGCTTTCACGCTCGGCAAACATGGCGATCAGGATGTTCGCGCCTGTCACCTCTTCGCGTCCTGCATTCTGGACATGAATGACAGCGCGCTGAATCACTCTCTGGAAACCGGCCGTCGGTTTGGCGTCTTCGTTATCGTCAACCGATAGTTCGCCCATTTCATTGTCGACATATTCAGTCAGCGTGCCACGCAGCTCGTCCAGATCCAGCTCACAGGCGCGCATCACCGCGCCCGCATCGGCATCATCGACAAGCGCGAGCAGCAAATGTTCCAGCGTTGCATATTCGTGCCCGCGTTCATTGGCGAAGCCGAGGGCGCGGTGCAGCGTATCTTCAAGCGAGGCGGAGAAAGAGGGCAATCGACTATTCCTTTTCCATCGTGCATTGCAGCGGGTGTTGAGCACGGCGCGCCAGATCCATGACCTGTGCCACTTTGGTCTCGGCGACCTCGAAGGTGAAGACACCACAAAGGCCAACGCCATTTTGATGGACGTGTATCATGATCCGCGCGGCCTCTTCGGGGGCCTTGTTGAAAATCCGGACCAGGACTTCGACGACAAACTCCATCGGCGTATAATCGTCGTTCAAAAGCAGAACCTTATACAGGGACGGCTTTTTGGTTTTCGGCCGTGTGCGTGTCGCCACGCCGGTTTCGCGATCAGGGCCTGTCGGCTTTTTAGGGCGATCGTTCATCGAATCTGCTCACAACCTGTCCCCATTACATATGCAACAGATGGTCCACGAAAAGGCCTGAGGCGTTTTCATGCGCAGTTTTTTTGAATCTATGCGTCAATCAGACGACATAGCGGCAAAAGAAAAGGCCCGGCGCTTGCGCGCCGGGCCAGTCGGGGAGGAGGTTAAGCCTGAGCGTGAATTAACGCTGAGACTGAACCATCTCAACTGTCGCCGCGACACGATCGTTCAGCGGCTTCAGCGAAGTTTTGACAGCGCCAGCATAGAGCTCGGTCGCTTTGTTGATTTCAGCCAGGTAAGCGTCCATGGCGGATTTCATGAAGTCAGCTTGCACTTCAACAACATCCTGAACCGACTTGGCAGTGGTCAGCGACTTGGTTGCAGCAACTGTGTCTTCCATAGATTTTTTGGCGAATGCGACAGCATTGGTGTTCAGCGTTTCGATGCCTTTGCCGGCAGTCGTTGCTGATGCCATTACGGCATCCATATTGTCTTTTGAGAAGCTGTTGATGTCATCAACAGATTTCAGGGATTTCTCAAAACCTTCGCGGAATGCGTCGTTGCTGGCCGCAGTCATGGTTTCAATGGTATCTTGTACTTTTTTCGTTTGGTTGGTCATTTGGGTTTTTCCTTTACGGGGAGAAGACGGTTTGCGAGATGCCTTGGCCTTCGCAGGCTTGGGGGCAGATTTCTTCGTCGCGGCAACTTTCGCCTTTTTGACAGGCTTGGCTTTCGCAGCGGGTTTCGCGGCCGACGCCTTGGCTTTAACCTTGGCCGGCGCGGGCGCACTGGTCACTGATGCCGATTTGGCGGCGGTCTCAGTGGTGGTTTCCGTGTTGTCATTCATCGTTTTCATTTCACTCATTTGTCTGCTTTTCGCAGTTGCAGCATATTTATGGTGATTGTTCGCACTCGCGTCAAGTATTTTGTGCGTTGCAGCATAATTTATTTTTCGTGTGATTTAACCCGCTGGCAATACCTCCACGGTGGAATGCCGCCCTATGCGCTCTCTGGTATTGTGGATGATCGGGCTCGGCGCCCTTCTCGCGTGTGCAACAACGCCTGCGCAGGCTGACAACCCACGCTATGCGGCTTTTGTTGTTGATGAAGGTACAGGCGAAGTTCTTCATGCACGGCGCGCCGACGCCCGCCGTTATCCGGCATCCCTGACAAAAATGATGACGCTGTACATGTTGTTTGAAGCGATTGAGTCGGGCGATGTGGCCCTGACCGATTCGATGACAACATCGCGCCATGCCGCTAACCAGTCCCCGTCTCGCCTTGGTGTTCCTGTTGGAGGCACCATCGAGACAGAAACCGCTATCCGCGCCTTGGTCATTCGCAGCGCCAATGATGTCGCCGTGATCGTCGCAGAACACCTGGCCGGAACCGAGCGCGCCTTTGCGAACCAAATGACATCGCGTGCGCGCGATTTGGGGCTTACGCAAACGACATTTCGAAATGCGTCGGGCCTGCCCAATTCGCGACAAACAACCACGGCACGCGACATGGCACGCCTGGCAACCGCTCTGCGCCGCGATTTTCCGCAATACGCACACTATTTTGAAGAACGCAGTTTTAGATGGGATGGTCGCACCTATCGATCCCACAACAATCTGGTGGGCCGGGTTGACGGTGTGGATGGCCTGAAAACCGGCTATATACGCGCTTCCGGGTTCAACATTGCCGTAACCGCAGGTCGAGATGGTCGACGGATTATCGCGGTAGTGATGGGTGGACCGACCGCGGCGTCGCGCGACACCCATGCGGAACGCCTCGTGAATGCGGCATTCCGTTCCCTCGCCTCGCGTGAGCAAATGCTGGTGGCGGCAGCCGAACTCACGCCGCGCCTCAACCCCATCCGAGAGCAGGACGCCATCGCCATGGAGGTCGCCGCACTCAATCTGCGCGGACCAGTTGAACAAGGCTCGGTACAATCCCTGCCCGCCCTGCGCATTGTGATGTCAGACGATGCAGAAAGCACGGACACACCTGTTCGATCAGCCCGTCTGGAACCACCAATTGCCGACACGCCACGCAATTTACCAGCACCTTCACGCGATCAAGGTTGGGCAATTCAAGTCGGCGCCTATGCCGGACAGGCGGCGGCGCAAGCCCGTCTGGAAACGGTAAGAGACTTGAATGATGCGCTATCGCAGGCGCGTGCTGCAACGCCCCGGATCGAAAGCGGCAATCGTCAATTGTATCGCGCGCGTTTTGAAGCGTTGAGCGCTGAAACGGCCCGATCTGTCTGCCGCGTATTGGCCGAGCGCGGTGAAGCCTGCTTCGCAGTTGCTCCGGGCGCTTAACGCATGTTCAACAGCACGTCGCGTGCCTGCTGGATACGCCTTGCCAATGCGTCGGAACCACCCGTGTCAGGATGGACTTTTTTCATCAATCGCTTGTGTGCTGCGCGAACATCCTCATCGGTGGCGCCTTCATCAAGTCCGAGTGTCTCGAGGGCTTCGGCGCGTCCCATTACGTCAGATCGTGTCGGCATGGCTTGATCATGGGTTGAACCGTAATTGGTTCTCGCCTGGCGGGCATTGATGCCCAACAGAAGCAGGCCAACTCCGACCATGGGCGCGCCGAGCACGGCCAGCCCGCGCAGCGTCATCAACCCACCCACGGCGCAAGCGCCCACGCCAAGCAGCATTTTTGACCAGCGGCGGGCACGATCCGGGTCAGAGCGCGACACCACGCCGATGGCAACGACCGCCGCCACAACAAGAATTATTCCAAGGCCAAGAAAAACCATCGGTTCAGAATGGCAGCTTTTCGCCAGCCAGTCCCGGCAATTTCAGCACAATCATCAGGTCACGCATTTCCTGCCTTGCGGCAACATGGCTCATTGTGAATGGCATGGTTGAGCCATCTTCGGTCAAATCCAGAAGCGTGATACCCATCGGGAAGAGTTCACGATAGATCACACGCTCACCAAAGCCCGGCGCCAGGCGAAAGCCAATTCGTTCAGAGAGATGCTTCAATCCTTCACCGACGCGGCGCTTGTTGCGAGCGTCCAGCATCGACATGCGATTGCGCATCACGACCCAGTCAATCGGCGCTTTCTCCTTCGCCGCCTTCTTCTTGCGGCACTCCCATACGAGTTCAGAATAAAGGCTTGGTCGCCCAACCTTAAAACTATCCGGGTCAATTTCGGCCAAAAGGTCAAAGTCAACAAAGCTATCATTCACCGGCGTAATGATCGTGTCTGCGCTCGCATGGGCAAGTCGCGAATATTGCGTATCGCTGCCCGGCGAGTCGATCAGGATAAAATCACACTGGCCTTTCAGTGATGCCATCGCCTGCGTGAAGCGCGCGGTTTCATCCTGTGCTATCGCATCGAGATGGCGTTCCGCGCTTGCTTCAAGGCGCACTTCAATGGGCATGGGCAGATCAGCCGCGTGCGTTTCGCACCACCGCCGCCGGTTCGCCAGATAGTGCGAAAATGTTTGCTGGCGTAAATCCAGATCCATGACGCCGATCGTCCGCCCCATGCGCATCAGCGCAACGGCCAAATGCATCGCAACGGTTGATTTGCCTGCCCCACCCTTCTCGTTTCCAATCACGATAACATGGCACTTTGCACTACTCGGCATGATCAACGCCCGACTCAGGCACGGCGATGTGAGCCCGAACGATCAAATCATCACCGGTATAGTCGGTCACGGCACACCAGACACTCGCAGCGCGAAAAGCCTCGCATGATCGCGAAGCGTCGCCTGCCGACAGAAAGGGGCCCGCCTTCAAACGCAAAAAATGACCCTGTTCTGGAACGTCAACGGCTTCGACCCGGGGTCGCGTTCCCTCCAGCACATCAGGAAACATCGCGCTAAGGGTTTCCCAGCCTGAAAGCGCCGTCTCCAAATCACGGTAGGATGCAATGTGGATGGCATGGAACAGGCTGCGGGCAGCGCTCATGTCAACGACAGGTATGACCGGTTCAATGATTGTTTCTGGACCAGGCTCGGGCGCGGGAAATAGTGCCAATTCCAGCGCACGCATGTCCGCCTCAACGCTATCAAGCTCGGCGGGCTCCCAACGCGCTCGTCGATCCAACTCGGTCGACAGCAAAACGGCCAAACGCGCCGCTTCACTGTCCGCCACTGGCGGCAATGCCGATGGGGACTGGGACGTGGTCAAACATCCCGTCAGAGCGATTGAGCTCAACAAAATCGTGAAAGTCGTGCGCATGGCAATTCTCTCTAAGGCGAGTCGCGATGACTTGCCTCCCCCTTCACCCGCGCGCTATGCGCTAGCTCATGAATGATCTGTCTACCCTGCCCCTGCCTGCTGCCGGTGATGTCGAAAGCCTCCGAAGTACAATTGCCCTATGGCGCTCGGGCGGTCTGCGCGTTGGCTTCGTTCCAACCATGGGCGCATTGCATACCGGGCATGTCTCTCTCATTGAGATCGCGCGCGCTCATTGCGACCGGGTCGTGGCCAGTGTTTTCGTCAACCCTGCCCAGTTCGCACCCGGTGAGGATTTTGAGGCCTATCCCAGAACACTCAGTACGGATGCCGGGAAATTGGCTGAAGCAGGCTGTGATCTTCTCTACGCCCCGACACGCCAGGTTATGTATCCAAAAGGCTTTGACGCTTCGGTACATGTTGGTGGCCCGTCCGCAGGCCTTGAAACCGATTTCAGGCCGCATTTTTTTGATGGCGTCGCGACAATTGTCACAAAGCTGTTCACCCAAATTCGCCCCGATGTCGCGGTGTTTGGTGAAAAGGATTACCAGCAATTATTGGTTATCAAGCGGCTGGTCACTGATCTGGACCTCAATGTTGAGATCGTCCCCGGTCCGGTTATTCGCGAAACCGATGGCCTCGCCCTGTCGTCGCGCAATGCCTATCTGTCGAACACAGATCGGAAACGCGCTGCGCGCCTGTACGAAATCCTCAGAGAATTTGGCGACGCACTGAAAAACGGCTCTGAATTAGCCAAGGCACAGATGCGCGCGATTGCAGCGGCAGAGAACGCCTTTGATCGTTTGGACTATATCGAAGCGCGCTGCGCAGAAACGCTGGACGCCCTGCCCGACGGGCCAATTGTTCGCCCTTCAAGAGTCCTGGGGGCAGTCTGGCTGGGCAAAACCCGCCTCATCGATAATCTGGCGGTTCCGACACAATAGTCCGGTTTACCAGGCACCAATATCGATCAGCTTGCGGCGCAGCTCGTCCGGCAGTTCAATACCGCCACTGGCCGCCGTCAGATCGTCGGGCACATCTTCGGCTGTCAGATACCGCCAGCCCTGGAACGGCCTTCGCGGTGCCGGCACGGTCCGGATCAGTTCTGTATCCATGACGATGGCGCAGCGCTTGATGCCATCGTCGCCGATCACCTCATCAAGTGAAACAATACGCTGGCGGCACTGAATCACGCGTTTGATCACCCAATAAAGGCTGCCGCCATCAAGGAGCTCCTCAGCGCGCT
>CAXBKM010000037.1:0-11092 GCA_963976265.1 uncultured Maricaulaceae bacterium | reverse complement strand
TGGGGCCGGCCCATCGATGTGTTTTTCCTGCAGATCCAGGGCTCGGGCCGCCTGGTGTGGGATGATGGCGCAACCGCCCGCGCTGCCTTCGCGGCCCATAATGGCCGTCCCTATAATTCGATTGGTCGGGTGCTGATCGAGCGCGGCGAAATGGAATTGTCCGACGCATCCAAGGACGGCATTGAACGCTGGCTCGAAGAGGCAGGCCCGGTCGCCTCACGAAACCTGTTTAATGAGAACCCGCGCTATGCCTTCTTCGCTATTGAGCCGCTCGATGATCCGGCGCTGGGGCCGCGCGGCGCAGCGGCCATCCCGCTTACGCCGATGGCATCGATAGCAATTGATCCTGAATTTCACCCCTTTGGACTGCCAGTCTGGCTACAAGCCTCCATTCCGGACGCCCCGAACTGGGCCGGATTGGTGGTGACGCAGGATACGGGCGGCGCGATTAACGGACCGCTGCGCGCCGATTTGTTTTATGGCTGGGGCGAGACGGCGGAGCGCCGCGCCGGGTCAACGCGGGCACAGGCCAGCTGGACGGTTTTCCTGCCCATTGAACTGGCAGCGCGCCTGACCAATCCGCCGGCATGAAGCATCGCGATTTAAAGCCGGACGAGCGGGCGATCTGGCGCAAGGTCGCGCGCACGGCCCGGCCCATGGACCCGTCGCGCCTGGCCTCGCTGACCGAGCCCAAAAATGGCGTCGCCAAACCCGACAAGGCGCGCGGCAAAACCCCGATTGTGGCGTCTCGCAAGGCCAATCTGCTGGGGCCGGTCCATGGCAATCTTCACAAGCAAGCGGTCGAAAAACCGCCGCCGGAAAACCGTATCCATGAACGCCGCGTCCGGCGCGGCCAGATCGAGATTGAGGCCCGGATTGACCTGCATGGCATGCGCCAGGTCGAAGCCCATTCCGCATTAAAGGCTTTCATCGCGTCGACCAGCGCGCGGGGTCTGAAAACCGTGCTGGTCATTACCGGCAAGGGTATTCGCCATTCATCGCGCGACCGCGAGCCGGGCCAGTCTGAACCCGGCGTTTTGCGCCGCGTCTTCACCGACTGGCTGCGTGAGCCCGATATTCGACCAATGGTGTCGGGCTATGCCGCTGCCAATCGGCGCCATGGCGGTGATGGGGCGTTTTATGTGACGCTGCGCAGCGGTCGGGATTCCTAGAGAATAAATTTCGACAAATCGGTGTTTTTCGCCAGATCGCCGATATGGTCGGCGACATATTGTGCGTCGATCACGACGGTTTCGCCCGATTTGTCCGATGCGACAAAGCTGATCTCCTCGACCAGCTTTTCCATAATCGTCTGAAGCCGCCGCGCGCCGATATTTTCAACGCTCGAATTGACCTCAAACGCCGCCGCCGCAATGGCATCAACCGCCTCGTCAGTAATGTCGAGCGTGACGCCTTCCGTGCCCATCAATGCCACATATTGCCGAACCAGGCTGGCCTGGGGTTCGGTCAGAATGCGGACGAAATCATCCTTGGTCAGGGCGCGCAATTCGACCCGGATCGGCAGGCGGCCCTGCAGTTCGGGCAGCATGTCGGACGGTTTGGCGACGTGGAAGGCTCCGGACGCAATGAATAATATATGATCGGTCTTGATCGGGCCGTGCTTGGTGGTCACGGTCGTGCCTTCGATGAGGGGCAGCAAATCGCGCTGCACGCCTTCGCGGCTGACATCCGCGCCGCGCGTATCAGAGCGCGCGGTGATCTTGTCGACCTCATCGAGGAAAACAATGCCGTCATTTTCCGCCAGAGAAATGGCCTCGGCGGTGATCGCGCCATCATCGATCATTTTGTCGGCTTCTTCGGCGATCAGGGGCTCATAGGCTTCGCGCACCGTGGTGCGCACCTTTTTGGTTTTGCCGCCAAACCCCTTGCCCAGAATATCGGACAGATTCAGCACGCCCGCCCCGCCCGGCATGCCGGGAATATCCAGCGACTGGAAGGGTGAGCTGGCCTCGGAGAGCTCAACTTCAATCTCACGATCATCCAGCTCGCCATCGCGCAGTTTCTTGCGAAAGCTTTCCTTGGTGGACTCCTGCGCGGTTGGGCCGACCAGTGCTGCCAGCACGCGGTCTTCGGCTGCGGCATGGGCGCGGGCCTTGACGTCTTCGCGTTTCCTGTCGCGAACAATCGTGATGGCGATTTCAACCAGATCACGGGCAATCTGATCGACATCGCGGCCGACATAGCCCACTTCGGTAAACTTCGTCGCTTCGACTTTGAGGAAGGGCGCGCCCGCGAGTTTGGCAAGGCGCCTTGAAATCTCGGTTTTACCGACCCCGGTCGGCCCGATCATAAGGATGTTTTTCGGCGTGACTTCCTCGCGCAGATCGGTTTCGAGTTGACGCCGCCGCCAGCGATTGCGCAGCGCAATGGCTACGGCGCGCTTGGCGTCTTTCTGACCGATAATGTGGCGGTCCAGTTCGGAAACAATTTCGCGCGGAGAAAAATCGGTCATCAAGGCTCTCATATCGGGCTGGGACTTGCGGATTGCCTCATGTAGGTGTGAATACGCGGTGAGGCCAGCCCTTTAAGAGGTATGCATGACAGATCGACCCCGTTTCCATTTGGCATTTCCGGTTCATGATCTGGAAGCCGCGCGGCAATTCTACGGCGAAATACTGGGCTGTCCGCAAGGGCGCGAAGCCCCCGGCGCCTGGATTGATTTTGATTTTTTTGGCCATCAGATTGTCACACATCTGGCCCCGGACGAGTGCGGCGGTGCCATTGCCAATGAGGTCGATGGTAAGAAAGTGCCTGTTCGCCATTTTGGCCTGCTAATGGACTGGGCCGATTGGGAAATTCTCGCTGAACGCCTCAAGCGTGGTAATAGCCTCTTTCTCATCGAGCCGTATGTGCGATTTAAAGGCCAGCCGGGCGAACAGGGCACGTTTTTTGTCCTCGACCCATCGGGTAATGCGCTGGAATTCAAGAGCTTTCGCGATGAGCGGCAGATTTTTGCGACGGGCTAAACCCCTCAAACATCCAGATTGAGATAGCGCGCCGTCATGCCCAGCGTATCGACCAGGCCGTGGGCGAGGATAAGGGGCCACAGATTGCGCTTGTAGAGCAGGAAAAACATCCCGATCACGAGGCCAATCGCTGCGATAACCACCAGCCCGCGAACACCCTGATAGTATAAATGTCCGGCCCCGAAAATGAGCGCCGCCAAGCCTATCGCGATGACAATTGCGAAGGGGATGCCGGCGACAACGCGCTCAAACCGCGTGATCAGAAAACCGCGAAAGAACATTTCCTCGCCAAAGGCGGCAGACGTCCAGATCACCAGCATCCATGTCAGATAAACGGTCAGATTGCCCTCTATTCCGGCAAAGCGGTCCACGACGCCAGACGGTTCCTCTTCCAGAGACCAGAAGCCCAGCGCATCGCCGCCCAATGTCATCACTGCCCCGGTAGCAATGATGGCTATAGCGGTCAGAAGCGCCTGGGGCAGGATAAGGAGTTTGGATTTCCACCCCGGCACGGCACGCAGCCCCATACCCGCCCAGCTTTCACCGCGATGGCGCATATAGATGGTGAGCAATACCAGTGTCGTGATCAGCGTGATCGGTCCGGAAAATTTCCAGATAATCTGATCGACGACGAGCTTTGACCCCCAGGCAAAGCCAACAAAAACCAGCAATTCCAGACAGGCAATGAGGCGGGCGTTTTGTGTAGTATCGGTCATGGTTCAGGGCTCACAAATAACAGGGCGAGCAGCCGGTCTGCTCGTCATCCAATCATTCTGTCAGAGACATTGACGGGCTTATTGTACGATTGTGCGCGAAACCGAATTTCGCCCGTCGCGCATTGTCAGCCAGGCGCGCGGCGTCAGTCCATAGGCTTTCTTGAAATGCCGGATCAGATGGCTTTGATCGGAAAACCCGCAATCAACGGCAATCCGGGCAGACGGTTCGCCCAACAGAAGTTGCCGGCAGGCCCGGTCCAGTCGTCGATGGACCAGATAGCCATAGGGGCTGACCCCCAACAACGCTCGAAATGCGCGCGATAATTCATATCGGTCAGCACCACACGCTGCCGCCAGCTGTTCCAGTGCGACACCCTCTTCGATATGGGCCTCAATGAAGGTGCAGGCGGTTTTGACCGCGCCATAATCATGACGCCTGGGTCTTTCAGACGCGCCGGATGCCATGCGCAAGGCATCAACAAGGTCGACCAGATTGCTCTCGATTTCCAAAGGATCAGGGCTGCAACCGGTATCGCTCAAGAGCCGGGTTATGGCGCGTCTCAAGACCGGGTCCCCTGACAGGCCGCCCGCAATGTAAGGCAGGGGCCGACCCTTCAAAACGCCCTGAACAAGAGCGGGTTGGAGATGAAAAGCGCGATAGCGAAAACCGGTATCGGTTCCGGCGCGCCCATCATGCAATTCGTCGGGATGGAGCACGAAAATATCGCCGGGACAGGCGTGGCGCGCCTCGCCGCGATAGTCGAAACACTGCACCCCTTCCAGCGTCATGCCGATCGTGTAGTTGTCGTGTCGGTGCGGCGCATAGGCCGCGCCGTTCAAACACACTTCAAACCGGTCCAATGGCAGACATCCGCGAAGATCATTGTCGACGGCGCTTTTTTCAATCACGACAGCATGGCCCCTTTGTTCAGGTCCATGATGCACGACAGAGGGTTTTTGGACGCAATCGGGCCTAGCTGCCCAGTATTTCAACCGTCAGATTGCCATTGGTGTAGATGCAGATATCCGCGGCGATCGCCATGGCGCGGCGGGCGAGCTTTTCCGGATCATCTTCATAATCGGCCAGGGCGCGCGCTGCGGAGAGGGCGTAATTACCGCCAGAGCCAACCGCGACAATGCCGTCTTCGGGTTCCAGCACATCGCCTGCGCCCGTGATCAGATAGGTGGCCTCGTGATCGCCGACAATCAGCATGGCATCGAGGCGGCGAAACGCCTTGTCCGTGCGCCAGTCCTTCGCCAGCTCGACGCAGGCTCGTGCAAGCTGTCCCGAATGACTGTCGAGTTTCGCTTCCAGACGTTCAAACAGGGCAAAGGCATCAGCCGTTGCGCCCGCAAAACCGGCAATGACCTTGCCGCCGGAGAGTTTGCGAACCTTGCGGGCATTGGCCTTCATCACGGTATGACCAACAGAGACCTGGCCATCACCGGCCAGAACGAATTTGCCGCCACGGCGCACACCCAAAATGGTTGTGCCGCGCCAACCCGGTGTCGGGGAATTATCCTGGGACATGTCTATCGCCTCTGGCCGCTGGGATCGTGATTTACCCCATGTGGACTGTCAGGCGGTTCCGATCAAGGCGTGCCGGCGTTCCAATGCGGGTCGCCAGACCTCAGGATGCGAGGGCCAGACGTTCGGAGACATCACCGCGCGCATAGGCTTCGAATTCGTCAGCCGGTGCCGGGCGGGAATAGAAATAGCCCTGGACCAGCGTGGCCCCCTCTTCGCGCAGCACCCGCAATTGCTCGACCGTTTCAACGCCTTCAGCAACGGTTTTGAGTTTCAGTGCCTTGGCCATGGCCAGAATGGTTTCCACGACGATGCGCGAATGATGATCTTCAGCGACCCCGCGCACAAAGCTCTGATCGATCTTGAACACGTCAAACGGCATGCGCGTCAGATAGGAGAGCGAGGAATGCCCGGTGCCGAAATCATCAATGGCAAAGCTGATCCCGCGATCACGCAGGGGCTGAACCTGTTCAATCACGCGCTCGGGATCCTTCATCGCGATGGATTCGGTCAGCTCAATCTCCAGCAAATGTGGGGGCAGACCGGTTTCGCGCAGGATTTCCATAACCGATTCAGAAAAGTCTTCACGTTCAAACTGCATGGCCGAAACATTCACAGCCATCGGAATATCGAGGCCCGCACGGTGCCATTCGGCAGCCTGGCGACAGGCCGCACGCATCACCCAGTCGCCGATCTCGACGATCAGGCCGGATTCTTCGGCAGCGCCAATAAATGCGCCCGGGGATAACAGGCCGGCTGTCGGGTGATTCCAGCGCACCAGCGCCTCGGCGCCTTCAACAACGGCATTATTCATACCGACTTTGGGCTGGTAATAGACGACCAGCTGGTCCTCCTTCACCGCCTCCCGCAATTCGTTTTCCAGCACCAGTCGTTCGAATGCCGACTGGTTCATGGATGGCTCGAAGAACTGGGCCGCATTGCCGCCAGCGCTTTTGGCATGAGCCATGGCGAGATCGGCGTGGCGCAGCAAGGTTTCCGGATCCGCACCGTCCTGAGGATACATGGCGACGCCCACACTGGCGCCCAGAAAGACCTGGTGGCCCGACATATCAAAAGGGCGGCCAATCGTTGCGATAACCTGCTGGGCAATACGCGCCGCATCAGCAGGCGTATCGACATTCGGCAACAGGATCGTGAATTCATCGCCACCCAGGCGCGCCACCATGGAGGGTTCTCCGCCCGGTCCATTGGACAGATCTGCGCCGCGCGCGGTTTCGCGCAGGCGACGGGCCGTCATTTCCAGAAGACGGTCGCCCTCGCCGATTCCCAGCGAGTCATTGACGCGCTTGAACCGGTCCAGATCAAGGAAGAGAATCGCGCCATTGGTATTTTCTTCAACGGCCCGGCGCGCCATGCGCTCGACTTCTTTGCGGAAGCGTTCGCGGTTGGGCAATTCGGTGACCATATCAACATAGGCCAGTCGGTGTATCCGTTTCAGATTGGCATCAATCCGGCCCAGCATGCGGTTGAACGCATTGGCGAGCACTTCAAGCTCATCTCCGGTTTTGACCTCAATGCGCATGTCCAGCGATTTGGTCGAGGCCTGGCGTGCCGCATTGGTCAATTGCTGAATCGGTCCCAAAGCGCGTCCAACGACCAGCGCCGCGATCGGCAAAACAATGCCGAGAGCGAAGAGCGAGATAAAGAAATGGCGGCGGAGCATCGCGGCCGTGGCCGTTCGCAGCTCATCCAGTGGCGAGACGATATAGACGGCACCGACCAGACGGCCAGATGACGAAAATACCGGCGTTGCGACATGGATGGCATTGGCGCGGCGCTCCAGTCGGGCCTCGCCTGCCCCCAGCGACATTACGATCAAAGGATCGGCCGCCAGCGCTGAATGTAAATCACCGGCTGCGTTGGAATTGACGATAATGCGGCGGCGAATGTCGGTAATGAACGCTTCAGCAACGTCAGGGCGTTCGGTCATGCGGGTGACACGGCGTGAAATGGATTCAGCATTGGCGTCGTTGATATCATCGGCGACATTGAGTGCCAGAATGTGACCCAGCAGTTGGGCGCGCTCGGTCAGGCGGTGCTCCAGATCACCGCGCGAGGCATGGTTTTCGAGCGTCATAAGAAGAGCAATCGACGCTGCAATCAGCAGGCCAGCCATAATGGTGAATTTCATCACCAATGAGCGCATGCAACGAGCAAGTACGTTTCTGAGCGGTGCCATTTAGCGCCCCTCCAAACCAAACCAAAACCGCGCGCCAGTCGAGCGCGCAGATTTAGTCGCGTTGGTTTTTGTACTGATAATCATGTCCCACCATCCACGGTTTTTTCCGGGTTAGATGGCACTCTGTCACAAAGGGTTTGAAACACGGTTAAGGCGACGATCAGGTTTCGTTAACGCGTGCCGGGTGCATTTTCAGCCCCCCGTTAGGGCGGCGTCAATACATGATGTCCGGTTCAGGAAAGCCTTGCCTGGCTGGATTGAGCCAGCGTTTCAAGGCGTGTTTCAGGCCGCGCGCCATAGTGTGAAATAACCTCTGCGGCCGCTATCGCCCCCAATCGCCCGGCGTCGGCAAGCGGCAAATCACGCGCCGCGCCGAGCAGGAATCCGGCGGCGAACAGATCACCGGCTCCTGTCGTATCAATGACCGCGCCCACCGGTTCAGCGGCGATTGAAGCTGTTTCATCACCCCGAACTATCACCGCGCCTTTTTCAGAGCGTGTGATGGCTGCCAACTTCGTTTCAGCCCGAACAGCTGCGAGCGCCGCATCGAAGTCATCGGTCTCATACAGCGACAAGATCTCCGCCTCGTTGGCGAGCAAAATATCGACATGATTTTTGACCAGATGACGGAAAGAACTGCGGTGGCGATCCACGCAGAATGTATCAGACAGCGTCAGAGCCGTGCGACGCCCGGCGGTGCGGGCAATTTCGGCAGCACTGACAAAGGCGGCCTTGGCTTCGTCGCGGTCAAACAGATACCCTTCCATGAAGGTAATGTTGGCGGCTCATGGAGCGCTGGGCATCGGGCGTCACATTGATCAAGCAGCGCGCTGTAGCGGGGCCACCGACGAGCGGTGATGTATCGTAGCGTACACCGGCTGCATTGAGGTCGTGCGTGAATATTTGGCCCAGCTGATCGTCAGCGACCTTGCCGATATAAGCACCTCGCCCTCCCAAGGAGGCGACACCCGCCAGAGTATTGGCCGCAGAACCACCAGAGACTTCCCGGCCCGCGGCCATCCTGGAATACAACTCGGTCGCGCGCGCCTCATCGATCAGGGTCATCGCGCCTTTTTCAACCGAATTGGCGTTCAGGAAATCATCATCACAGGGCGCGATCACATCGACAATCGCATTGCCAACACCGGTCACATCATAAAGGAATTCAGTCATATCGCGGCGCGCCTCATCTTAATCTTGCAGGGATAAATTTCGCGGGCGAGGCTTAACGGTCAGCGGAGGCTGAAGCAAGGCTTGCGGCCATGTGTGCGCCAGTCTAGCTAGTCGGCCATGAAACAGATCGCCTTTCTCACTGCCGAATGCATGCTTGAGGGTCGCGCGGACGCCCGCGAGGATGCTTGGGAGCACACGCTCGAATTCAACGCCATTGCGCCCGCCTGCCATGCGCTGGGTTATGCCCTGACAGAAGTCATCTGGGATGATCCGGGTTTTGAGCCGTCTGCCTATGACGCCATTCTGATTGGTACGGTATGGGATTACATGCAGAAGCCGGACGCTTTTTTGGCCGCGCTGGAACGCTTTGACGCGGCCAGCCTGCTGCTCAATCCGCGCTCAACCGTCGTATGGAATTCCGACAAGGGTTATCTGCGTGAGCTGGAAGCCAGGGGCTTGCCCGTAATTCCAACCCATTGGGCTGATTCTGCCACGCCGGAAGCCATCGCCAAGGCGTTTGACCAATTTGACTGTGACCGGTTGGTGATCAAGCCGCGCATTGGTGCCAGTGCCTGGCGGCAAGCGCGCGTGACACGCGGACAGGCCTTGCCGCCGGCAGACCAAATGCCGCCGGACGCTTGCTTGATTCAGCCCTTCTTGAAAGCGGCGGAAACCGAGGGCGAAACGACGCTGCTATTCTTCGGGCGGGAATTTTCCCACGCACTCGTCAAAACACCCAAGGCAGGCGATTACCGAACCCAATCCATGTATGGGGCCCGCGAAGAGGCTGTCACACCGTCTGACGAAGCGATCGAGACCGCCAGGGCTGCACTCGAAGCGGTTGAAGGGCAGCTGCTCTATGGCCGGGTCGATTTGATGCGTCGCGCTGACGGGCGGTTTGCAATCATGGAGCTGGAATTAATCGAGCCATATTATTATCCGGAACAAGGCCCGCAATTGGGATCGAACTTTGCCAAGGCGCTCGCCGACCTGGTTTGAGGTCAATTAGCCATAGCCCGTTCATCTTTGCTCACCTATGCTCTCGACGATTGGATCTGGGAGTTGTGTTATGCGTGCTTTTTTATTGAGTGTTTCGGCTCTGGCTTTGGTCAGCTGCGCCACAGATGATGACCCGGCAAATGGTCTGCAATCGATCACGATTGATCAAGGCCCCTGCTACGGGTTCTGCCCGGTTTACGATATCACCGTGACACCGGATGACCGCTTTGTTCTCAATGGTATCCAGCACACGCGCAATGATGGCCGGTCAAGCGGCACGCTGGCCGATGGCGCCTTTGACCAAATCGCAGCCTCCTTTGCCGATGTGGGTTTTCGCACTTTGCCGGAAAACCTGACCTATGGTGCGCCTGACCGGGTCTGTCCCGGCCCGCAAGTGTCCGACATGCCGTATTTTGAATTTACCGGTGTTTATGCCGACATGACCAAAACCGTGCGCTGGTATCAGGGCTGCCATTATGAAGGCATGCGCGAGTTGCTGACCGTGGTTCATGACGCGATTGATCTGGAAGAGCGCATTCAGATCGCGCGCTAACCCACCGTCTTTTCGTCAAACCGGCACAAATCGGCAATCGCGCAGTTCGGGCAATCCGGTTTGCGCGCCTTGCAGACATAACGTCCATGCAGGATCAGCCAGTGATGCGCCCCTTTTTTGAACGCGTCCGGCGTTATCGCGAGTAGTTTTTGCTCGACAGCATCGGGGTTTTTGCCCGGCGCCATGCCAGTTCGGTTGGAAACGCGGAAGATATGCGTATCGACGGCGATGGTCGGCTCTCCAAAAGCCTCATTCATCACCACATTGGCGGTCTTGCGCCCAACGCCTGGCAAAGATTGGAGAGCGTCACGGCTTTGCGGCACTTCCCCGTCAAATTCGTCGATAATTTTCTGTGACAGCGCAAAGACGTTTTTGGCCTTGTTTCGGAACAAGCCAATCGTCTTGATATGGTCCCGGATCGTGTCCTCGCCCAGCGCGACCATTTTTTCAGGCGTATCAGCAGCCGCAAAAAGCGCCCTGGTCGCCTTGTTCACGCCAACATCCGTGGCCTGTGCTGACAGCGCGACAGCGACGACCAGCGTAAAGGGATTGGTGTAATCAAGCTCGGTTTTCGGGTCGGGCCGATCTTCGGCGAGCCGCGCATAGAGATCAGCGGCTTCTTCGGTGGTAAAGGGCGGTATTTTGCGTTTCCGGGCCATAATTGGAATTTGGCGATACATGACCAACAAGTCGACCCGGATCGTGTTACCGGGCTGTTGAAATAAACAACCAGATGGCAACGCCGACCAACAAGGCTGACAATATTCGTCGCACGCGCTGATTGACGACCGCATTATCCAGCAAGGCCTGCGCAGACCCGGCGAGACCAACAAGAGCCAAATGAACAATCGTCGCAATGACGATATAGGTAATCGTCAAGATTGCTGCCTGAAGGGTCACGCTTTCGTTTGCGTTCATGAATTGGGGTAAAGCGGC
>CAXBKM010000036.1:0-11093 GCA_963976265.1 uncultured Maricaulaceae bacterium | reverse complement strand
CGATTTCCAGATAGACATTTTCGTCAATATAGCGCCCGCCCGTGACAATCGGAGCGCCGCTCGCCCCGGTACGAAACGACAATCGGTCAACGCCGACCGCATTGCGCAACCGATCAAAGACATCAAATCCGCCTCGCCCGGTCGCCGCGCTTGAAAGTGCGGCGGCCAATTGTGCCGCTTCCAGGGGTGACAATTCTGACACGGACCGGCCAAACAGGATGCGCGACAACACCTCGTCATCAGGGAAGGCGGGCTCACTGGACACGGTAATCCGCGGCGCCGTGACAGGTCCGGTGATCTGGACAAGAGCTGTCAAATCGTCGGTTCTGCGCCGCGCATCGATTGCGATCCGGGCTTCATCGGGAAGACCGCGAAAACGGACTATCCCGCTTTCAAGCTGGAAGGGACGGCCCACAAGGGAAGCCGAGCCACGGACCAAATTTGCTTCACCATTGAGTTTCAGGGTCGAGATTGGTCCCAGCACGGTAAGGTCCAGCGCCCATTCAGATTCCAGCGATGGCGCACGCACAAATATTCGCCCCGGTGCCGTCACTTCATAATCCATCGTTATGCGCGAGGGGCGCGAGAATGGCGCCGGTGCCAAGTTGGCCGGGCGGTTGATTTCGCGCACCTCGATTTCAACGATGGGGGCACGGCCGGATTCCGGCGGCCGGGCTTCAACTTCATCAATCTGGGCCGCGCCGGTAATATGAACGCGCCCGCCACTGGACAGCGCGATATTGGCATCACCGGTCACCATGGCGGTCAGGTTTCGTTGATCAACGGCTCTGAAATTACGGAATTGAATATCGAATGCGCCATCGGTTTGTGCGTCCGCAAGGCTTAGCCGCCCCGAGCCGGTCAATTGACCGCGATCGCCATCGCTGGCCGTTAATTGGTCAAGCGTTGCTCCGTCACCAACGAAGTGGCCGCTGGCGGCGACGTCCTGAACATAAATGCCCTTGCGAATGTCGCGGAAACTGCCTTCTGAAAATTCGAGATCCCCGGAAAAGTTCGGCGTACCCAACAGGCCGTCCAGAACGATGTCCGCAACGACATGACCGGCCAGCGTCTGGGATTCAGGGAGATGAAACCCTGCCAGTGTTCCAATCGGCCCATCAAGAGATGCCGACCCGCTCACAGGTGCGTTCATACGATCCAGAATATCACTGAGGTGGAAAATCGGACCGGTCCGGGCCCGCGCCTCGGCACTGGCCAGCAAGTCAGCGCCGGTCGCATTGGCGTTCAGGACAAGGCCATCGGGCAATAATGCGAGTGTGATATTGGTATCAATCGACTCTCCAGGGTCGCCGCCTTCGGGAAGCAGATTGCGCCCTTGCAGAAGGACATTGCCGGTCAGCCCGGCCTCATCAAGCTGGTAATCCAGTTCGCCAGACAAGACCCCATCAATGCGTGCCCGCGACCGCAGCGTCGTAATCATCTCAAATGGTAGATCGACGACCCGCAAACTGGCCTGATTGCCGGACTCGGCATAGCGGGCATTCATGACAATCCGTGCATTGCCCAACGACCACTCACCTGCATAGGTCTGACCAATATCCGAGGACGTCAAAACCAGCGGCGTGACGGTACCGATCGAATAGTCGCCAAATGTCCCATGGGTTGTCATGGATCCCGTCACGCCATCATTTGCGTTGCGGATCGTGCCGTTAATCTCGATGGCCCAGTCCCGCGCAAGCGTGCCCTGTGCGGTGGCCGTCACCTCAAGACTCTCCAAATCGCCACGCACCGCCAAATCAAGACGTTCGAGCGCGATGTCGCCATTCGTCCAGTCGCTCAGATTTAGCGCCGCCTCGATCTCGACCCGCTCACCGCCGGTGATTTGCAAGCTCCCATTGACAGCGCCATCTCCCGGCAATTCGCCACTGGCATCCAGATGAATGGCAGGGATGCCGCCCGCCAATTGCGCCTCGCCATTGAGGCTTGCCGGACCCACAACACCGTCAAGATCAGTAATGTGCCACGCACCGTTTTCACCAGCCAACAGGCCGCTGACATCAATGTCGCCCTGCGGGCTGTTCGCTGTAAAACGCAAATCGGCATTCAGACCTTCCGTCAGGCCCCGCCCCTGCGCGCGCAAACGCGGCGATGTCAGTTGAACCGGACCCGCAACCAGCGCCGATGAGGCCGCTTCAAGTCGCCAAATTTGCTGGCCATTGTCGGGGCGCAGATCGATGGCGATGGCCGCGCCGCCAGCAATTTGCACAGCGCCCAATTCGAGAGCGGTATTGAGCGCCGCCTCGCCGCTTCCCGTCCAAAATCCCGCACGATCCAGGTCACCGGCCCAATTGAGCCAGATCCCGTCTCCCTCCAGACGCGCCGCATCAACGCTCCATAGACCAGACGCATTGCGGGCCGCATCCGCTGAGAACAGAATATTCGTGCCAATCCGTTCAAACGCGGAATTTCCACTCAATTCAAAAGCACGGCCCATAGCCGATATGGTGATGGATCCGTCAAAACCTCCTGTGGCTTCAAAGTCGCTTTCACCGCGCCCATCAAACGATGCCAGATCGGATAACCGGTCCAGCACAACATTACCCGATACATCATACCGGCGCGCACCCGGATTGATGATGCCTGTTATGTGGGCATTCGCATGGGTTCCGGCCAAATCGAGCGCGGAGATACGAAGCGCCCTGTCCTGACTATGCCAGAGCGCATTGATATCGATTTCCGGTGCCGGTCCCAGAACCGTGGCCAACCGCGCGTCGGGATATTCGGCACCGGTCAGCGCCAGCGCACCGTTGATCTGGAAACCCTCTGACACACGCTGCACGTTCAAAGGGCCAGATACACTTTGTGCCGACACGCTCTGATACGCGAAATTCTCAATGTCCATCAAGCCAGTCGCGGACAACGCATCGCCTGTCACGACGCGGCCCTGCCACGCGATCTGATCGCCGGAAATTTCCAGTCCCGTCCACCGCGCCAACCGTGTCGGTGCGATTTCCGCAGCGACATCCCAGCCTTCATTGGCGCGGGTCGCCGTCACATCAGCACCCGACATCGTCAAGGACATCGTGTTTAACTGAATCCGGTCCGCCAGGCCGCCCGATAGTTCTAATTGCGCGCGATCACCAATAAAGCGGCCGACAATGGCGTCTGACCAAAGCTGGCCGTCCATATTGCCGCGCGCGACAAACCCGTCCCGCGTCCATTGTCCTTCGAATCGGGCGGCTGATTGCCCATCCAGCGTTAACTGGCCATCGCCTGAGCCCGACTGCCGGTCACCATTGAGATCAGTATTGAGTTCAATCACCGAGTCCGGTGCGCGTAATAAAGCGGCCAAAGGCCCACCGGCTGCACCATTCGCCGAAATCTGGGCATTGATGGCTCCGGCGCCGGTCCGCTCCAGTGCCACCCGCGCCGTATCGCCATCAGCGTCGACACGGTCCAGAGCCGCGACAAGGGATATTCGTCCATCGGCGAAGGTTTGAAATTCACTGACAATTGAAAGTTCAACCGCTTGCCCTACAATGCCTTCAGCCAGACGAAGGCGGTCAAGCTGGATGGTGTCCATACGCAAGCGGGGCAAGCTTGCCCCCGATCCACCGTCAGACTCTGACGGCCTGCGCACAAGAGCAATGTCTTCAGCGGCCAATAGCTCGAATGTCAAAACACCCGAAAAAAGATAGGCCAGAGGGTCCCAGGCAATGCGGGCCTGATCAATGGTCAGCCATACGCCACCATCGTCCTGAAGTGCCACGTGTTCGATTTCAAAGTCATGCAGAATATCACCTTGCAGGCCTTCGAGCGACACGACGCCCAGACTGCCGATAGCCCGTCCATCCATCTGGGACTCGATGACGGACGCGCCCATCGGCGTCGCAATAAAGACGCGCGCACCCACCAGAACCGTAACCAGGCCAACAAGGCTGATTGCTGCAATGATCAGGGCTTTGCGGGCAAGAGGCGCATGACGGGTCAAAATGACTGACCGATACTGATATAGACCTGCACCGGTGTTTCGCCGCTGCGCCGGTCCAGTGGCGTCGCGACATCCAGGCGAATAGGTCCAAACCCGGTATAATAGCGAACCCCGAAACCAGCACCGGCGCGCAAGGCGTCAAAGTCCATCTCCGGATTGCCCCCTGCAGCCGCCGCATCGATAAATCCGGCAAACCCCAGACGCGGGGAATATCGCCAACGCAACTCGCCGCTGAGCTCCAAAAGGGAAACACCACCGAAAGGAACGCCGCTCGAGTTAAGTGGGCTCAGGGCCTGATAATCGAAACCGCGCGCCGAGCCGCCACCGCCTGCGAAGAAGCGACGGTCTGCGGGTATTTCCTCGGCATTGGCATTGAGGATGGTTCCGACACCAATGCGCCCGGCGACGACCCAGCGCTCACTCAGGGCGTGATAGGTCGAAGCGCTGACACTGCCTTTAAAAAAGCTCGAAAACCCGTCATCAATCAATCCGACAGGCTCCACGATGGCTTCGAGCCTGAACCCGGAACTGGGATCGAACACATCATCGCGTGTATCCCAGACTGCACCCAGAGACGCTGACAACAGGCTCAGACTGCCCGCGCGCGTCACGCCCGCCTGAATGGGTTCTGATATTTGCGCGCTCTCCGCCTGAAGTCCGAGCGAAACAGCCAGCTGCGGTGACAATGTTCGCCGGACCAATACACCAGCGGATACCGCATCACGATCATAGGCGTCGGTACGCTCAGATTCGACTGCGAGATTGAATTGCAGAGTCTGGCCGTATTCGCGCCAATGAGGCAATTCCAGCGCCAGACGCGCCTTGCTGTCGATTTGCGCCAGTCGCGCAAACAGGCTGAGCGTCTCGGCACCGCGATAGAGATTTCTTCGCGTCCATTCGCCTTCAACGCCGATACCATCCGATGTTGAATAGCCACCGCCGAGTTCCAGCACCCGCCTGGGTCCCGCCGTGATGTCGACACGTGCCGCCCGTACGCCATCGTCTGACGTCGGCGTGAGTGAGATTTCCGCATCGGAAATGCCGGGCAGGCTGCGCAGGCGCGTCGAGAATTCCGCCAGTTGAGAAAGTTTGACCGGATCGCCCGCATCGAAGGGCGATAATCGCTCTATGACGCTGTTGCGCAACGGGCCCCCAGGCTCAATCTCGAGCGTGCCAAACCTGGCAAAACGACCCACATTGAAGGCAAAGTCGCCTGATGCTGATTGTGTCTCATGATCAACAACAATGTCGCGCTCACCAATGGCAGCATCGGGATATCCACCCTCGCTCAGGGCTTCAACGACCTGGTTTTCCGACAGGATGACGGCCTCTGCGGAAACCGCATCACCGCTCTGCAAGGTGAACGCCGATTGCGCGATTCCCATCGCCGTATCATCGGTGTCAGGCGTGAGCTGAAGATCAATGTCGGCAAATCGGTAGAGCATGCCCGGCACAACGCTCAAATCGGGACGAAGCGGGTCGCCGCTTCGTACGATTTGCACATCGGCTGCGTAATATCCTTCCGAGCGCAGAGCCCGGCGCACCCGATCGGCAGCGTCTGTCGCCCGGTCACGCGCCTCGCGCGGACCGGCAGGGGGCGATGTCGCTTCGCCGATAATCGCATAGAGACGCGTCAATAATACGCTGTCATCGACACCGTTCAGGGTCGCAACCGGATCCCCCGCAGCCGGGCTGCTCAGGCAAAGCGCACACGACAAGGCGCCCAAGACTGGGATTCGAAACGACATGACCCTATCCATAAACCAAAACGCGCCATTGATGAGACATCAAAGCGCGCTTTAGTCCTTAAAAAGGTGTCAGAAAAATGATCAGGCTGAGATGGGTATCTATTTCTCGACCGGTGCAGGCAGGAATTGCGGCGCGATCTGGAGATTACGTACCAGCCTCAGCTTGGACAAAACAAGAAGCGCGGTGCCGTTGTAATCCACAATCCGGTTCCAGATACCCTTCCTGGGCAAATGCAGGGCGCTGCGCGGGAAATCATGATGGTGATTGTGCAGCGCTTCTCCGCCTGTCAGGAGCGCCAGAAAGTAATCAAACCATTTGGGCGTTTTGATATGCCCAAAAACATTCACGCCCAGAGTCGTGGCGTGAAACTGGATACTGCGTCCAATAATCGCGCTGGCATGCAAAATTGCCATCAGAACCAACGAGCCACCGAACAGCGCCACAAGTCCATAAGCGATCGCCGGAATAATCAGATGAAAGGCCAAAGACAGCGACAAGTGAAACCTGTCTGCCCAACGCACGACGGGAAGCCGGTCCAGCCAGCGCGCCATGGGGCGATCCATATCGCGCTCGTCACGCCACAAAATCCAGCCGATCCAGGCCCAGAATTTGCCTTCGGCCGGGTTGTGCGGATCGCCCGGCTGGTCAGCCATCCGATGATGCTGTGAGTGATAATTGACCCAATCTTTCAACTTGCCCTGCATGGCCACGATGCAATTGAGCACAACAACCACTTGTGCCGGGGCGCTTAAATGACCCGCGCGATGTTGCAATATCCGGTGCAGCGGTCCGATACCCATATTGCAAACGAACACGGCCGCAGCGACGGTTAGAATTGCGAGCGGCGCATACCACCAGTGCAGGCTGACAGACTGGAATACCAGCCCGGCGGCAATGGCACCGATAAGTGCCAGTAAACCCAGCGCCGGATAAATCACGGCGGAAAATGCGCTTGTCCAATCCAGCGTGCGCCAGGATTTTATGACCGCTTGGGAGCGGGCCATGAGGGTCTCGACTTGTGTCATGGGCGTCATGAGCCTTCCAGTAAGTTTTCAGATCGCATCGATCCTGGATGCCGGGATCAATACCGTTGATGCAGATTAGGATTGATGAATTGAATGGTTTGCAAGTGGTGCGTTCGAAATATTTTCACTTCGTGTACGGACCATAGTGGAGTGGCTTAAATCTCTCCTTGCAAACAGCGTTTTCGGATCGCGCGTTTGTCGAATTTCTGGGTCGCAATTCGCGGCAGGGATTCATGCACGATCCAGACATGTTCCGGGCGCTTGAATGCTGCCAAACGGCCATCGAGAAAATCGGCAATATCGCCTGCCTCCAGTTCAGCATCGGGGGCCACAACAATGGCGGCGCCGACCGTCTCGCCCAGGCGTTCGTCAGGAACAGAAAACACCGCTGCCTCACGAATAGCCTCATGTTCACAAAGAGATGCCTCAACTTCCAGGCACGCAATATTCTCGCCGCCGCGCAGAATCATGTCCTTTAACCGGTCAACAATTGTCAGAAAGCCTTCGTCGTCGAAGACGCCCATATCGCCGGTTCGAAGCCAGCCATCGGGCGTCAGGGCGGCATCCGTGGCTTCAGGGTCATGCAGATAGCATCGAAAGTTTCCGGGTGTACGGATCAATACTTCTCCGGCTTCACCGACGGCACAATCGCCGCCATCCGGCTTGACCGTTTTGACATCTGTGACCGGTGGCAGGGCGCGACCCGCCGCGCCGGGTTTTCGCTGATAATCGGCGAGACCATTATACGTTCCCAGCGCACTTGATTCGGTTAGTCCGTACCCGGAACTTGACCAGGCTTGCGGAAATTGATCGCTCAAACGGGGTACATGCGACGCCGGGCGCTTGGCCCCGCCTGACCCCAAATCCATCAATGTGTCGAGCGACTGACCGCTTTCGCGTGCCTCCAGCATCAATTCATAGGACATGGTCGGCACGCCAACAAAATTCGTGATGGCTTCCGCATTGATCAGCCGGATTGCCTCTTTGGGCGACCATTTGTGCATCAGCACCATTTTCCGACCCTGAAGGATCGACAGCATGAAAATCGGGTGTGACCCCGTCACATGAAAGAAAGGCAGGGCAACCAGAATGGCCGGCTTCTCGGGAATAATATCTGGCCCGTTCGGCGTCGCTTTGACGGCAGCGCCGACAAGGGCAAACGACAACAGCGTCGACCAGGCCGCACGGTGCGACAGCACAACACCTTTCGGCTTGCCGGTTGAGCCCGACGTATACATGACGGCATAGTCGTCATCCGGGGCAATTTCGGTCGCAGGCGGCGGCGCGTCAGCGCCGCGCCTCATCACATCGTCCAGCGAAAGGTCCGCGCCCTCCACCTCGCCGCGGGCTCCAATCAGGGTAAATCCCAAACTGGCTTTGCCCGGTATAATGCGCGCGCCCTGCTCCGCGTCCGCGATGACGAAACCCGCTTTGCAATGGCCCAGCGCGAATGCCATTTCGTCGGACGTCCACCACCCGTTCAATGGCACGACAATCGCGCCCAGAGCGGCGATACCCAGATAACAGGCCATCCATTCAGGACTATTGCGCATGGCAAGTGCAACAAAGTCACCCTTGTTGACACCGGCTTGCGCCAGACCAGACGCAACGGCGCGTGACTTTGCAGCCAGTTCGCCATAGCTCCATCGCTGATCGTCAAAGACGACCGCAGTGGTGTCACCATGAACATCACACAGGCCAATCAAGCCGCGCAAATCACCCGGCGCATTGGCGAACACCCGATAAGTCTGCCCACGTATATCGGCTTGACCCAGGGCAAATGTCGGCTCATTGGCGATAATATGCATCATCGCCGCTTCAACATGTTCACGCTGAGGCGCAATACGCTCTTTGGACATCAAATTCCCCTTTGGACCGGTTTCTCCAATGATAGGCAGGACCGGTCTCAAAGGTGAAGCCCGTTCGGCCCCAACATGTCAGAATCTACGGGTTTTGGCTCAGCTTTTCCGCGATTTCGGCTTCCATCGCTTCATGGGTCGCCTCAACCGACGCCTTGGGCGCTTTCGAAACAAGACTGACCAGTATGATCGTGGCCATACAGGCCACAAAGCCCGGCACGATCTCGTACATCAAACCTGACAGGCCCAGGACATAAACCCAGACCAGAACAGTCACGGCCCCGACAATCATGCCCGCCAGCGCGCCCCATCGCGTCATTCGCTTCCAGAACAGGCTGAGCAGAATAACAGGGCCGAATGCGGCACCAAAACCGGCCCATGCGTTCGACACCAGACCCAACACCGAGCTCGACCGATCATAGGCCAGCGCGATAGCGATGGCCGCAACAGCGATTACGGAAACGCGCCCAACCAACACCAGCTCTTTCTGTTTGGCTTTCTTGCGCAGGAAAATTTTGTAAAAATCCTCCGTCAGGGAGCTCGACGAGACCAAAAGCTGCGACGAGATCGTCGACATGATCGCGGCCAGAATTGCTGCAAGCAGGAAGCCACCAATAAACGGATTGAAGAGCAGGTCCGATGACAGGACGATAAAGATGGTTTCGGGATCGTCGAGCGGTATGCCGCGCTGCGTGACATAAGCCAAACCAACCAGCCCGGTTGCCAGCGCGCCAATCAGCGTAACCAGCATCCAGCTCATCCCGATATTGCGCGCGGTCGCGATGTCTTTCACCGAGCGGATTGCCATGAAACGCACGATAATGTGCGGTTGCCCGAAATATCCTAGCCCCCACGACATGGCCGATATGACGCCAACAATAGTGACACCACTGAACAGGTTGAGCATAGCCGGATCGATTGTATTGATCGTCGTCACGAAACCGTCGCTGCCACCTACACCCATGAACGCAACGAGGGGCACCAGAATGAGGGCGACAAACATGATACAGCCCTGGACGAAATCGGTCATCGACACGGCCATGAATCCGCCCAGCAGCGTGTAAAGAACCACGACGCCTGCCGTGACATAGAGGCCCCAGTAATAGGACAGGCCAAACGCGCTTTCGAATAACTTGCCGCCCGCGACGACGCCGGACGAGGTGTACAGCGTGAAGAAAATCACGATGACGATCGACGCCACCACGCGCAACAAGCGCGAATTGTCTTCAAAGCGTTTTTCAAAGAAATCCGGAATCGTGATCGCATCGTTCGCGACCTCGGTGTAGACGCGCAGCTTGGGCGCTACGAGCAAATAATTGGCAAGCGCTCCGAGCAACAGCCCAAAAGCGATCCAGGCCGCCGACAGCCCCGAGACAAACATCGCACCGGGCAGGCCAAGCAGCATCCAGCCCGACATATCCGAGGCCCCCGCCGACAGGCTGGTCACAGCCGGGCCCATCTTGCGTCCGCCCAGTAGATAGCCCGACGTGTCGCTGGTTGATTCCTTAAAGCCATAAAGGCCGATGGCAATCATGACGACAAAATAGAGGCCTAGCGAAACGCCAGTTCCGATTTCCATACCAAACATCCGTCCAAGAGTTGCGCCGCTGATCCTGCGACTGGGGCGCACGATTTTCGTGAGCCGCCCGCTTGGCGAGCAGACCCAACATACTGACCCATGCGCGTCAAGGGCGCGGGCAGCGACTTTCGACAGGCATTGTTGGTTTTAGAATTTAAAATCGGGCAGAGATTGCATCCCGCTACGCAGGGCATCGCCCCAGGCCTCGGAGAGGCCGGCAAAATAAGCGTCGTCTTTCTCGAACCGTTTTTCATGCTCAACGGACAGGCTGTCTGCTCCATCAGCCAAAAGGTCGAGCGGCATTCCCACCGACAGATTGGCTTTCAAGGTTGAATCGAACGACAGCAGAATGAGCTTGACCGCTTGCGCTATCGCCAGATTGCGCGTTGAGCGCTGCCTGACGCTCAAGTCCTCAACAGGGTAACGTGAACCCTTCCCCTCTGGCTAGGTGATTACAGCCATCGCTATTGCAGTGAAGCTGTGTTAGACGCCGTCCGGCGCGAGAAAGCTTCGGTATGGGTGACGCTTCGACAGCGCACTTTGGTAACTCACCGGAGCCTTGATCCTGGAAGGATCGAAGGTCCGCGCACATTTGGATAAAACTGACAATGACCATGAATCCGCGAATCGCGCCCGCTTTGGCGCGCGCTCTTGAAGGCAAGGGCTATTCCAAGCTGACTGAAGTTCAAAACGCTGTTTTGACCGAGGAAGTTGATGGTGCTGACCTGCTCGTCTCTGCACAAACCGGATCCGGTAAAACGGTTGCCTTTGGCCTTGCCATCGCACCAACGCTGCTGGCCGGTGAAGAGCGTTTCGATCACGCCGCCGCACCGCTGGCACTGGTCGTCGCACCGACGCGCGAACTGGCACTTCAGGTTCAGCGCGAATTTATCTGGCTGTATGGCGAGGCCGGTGCGCGCATTGCATCT
>CAXBKM010000035.1:0-11314 GCA_963976265.1 uncultured Maricaulaceae bacterium | reverse complement strand
CGGCAAGCAAAAGCCCCATGGCCAACAGCGGGCTCATCCCTGAAGGCGGTAACCGCCACTCTCGGTAATGAGGATCCGGGCATGGGCCGGATTGGGCTCGATTTTCTGGCGAAGCCGATAAACATGGGTTTCGAGCGTATGGGTCGTCACGGCAGGGTTATAGCCCCAGACCTCGTGCAACAACTCATCGCGCGGCACTGGTTTTCCGCCCGCGCGATAGAGATATTTGAGGATATTGGCCTCTTTCTCGGTCAGGCGTATTTTTTTCTCGTCTTCCGTTACCAGTAATTTCATGGCCGGGCGGAATTCATAGGGCCCGATCTGGAAAATCGCATCTTCGCTCTGCTCATGGCTGCGCAAATGCGCGCGAACGCGGGCCAGCAGAACGGAAAACTTGAACGGTTTGGTGACATAGTCATTCGCGCCGGATTCCAGTCCGAGGATTTGATCGGCATCAGTATCCTGGCCGGTTAACATGCACACAGGTGCTGACACGCCATTCTTGCGCATCAACCGACATGCCTCGCGGCCGTCCATGTCTGGCAGGTCAACATCGAGGAGGATCATGTCCACGCGTTCGTCGCGGGCAATCTTCATGCCCCCGCCAGCCGTGTCGGCATCACGAACCCGAAATTCCTCATGAAGCGCGAACTGCTCGATCAGCGTTTCGCGCAGATCATCGTCATCATCAACAACGAGAATGGTCTTCTGAACGTTCATCATGGGGATCATGTCAGTTTTTCAGCGATAGGCAATTGCTGCCGCCCGGCTAATCTCACTCGGCAGGATTTGCCGGGTGCGTCTTGTGGCGTCCGCCTGGAAACGCGCGCTCGATGTGACAAAACCGGCAGCATTTTTGCAGGGTTAACGAATAGCGCGCCGGGAGAGGCTTTCGGGGCGAGCGATCCGTGGTGGGGGAGGCGCACAGGGACGCTGTATCCGGCTTCTGGCCGAGACACGCGTCCCGCGCCGACCCGCGGCGACATCCATAACCAATTTCCTGCCACTGGTGAGGCCGAATCGCCCATGACAATCTGGACCGTCACCGCCTCTGGCCAGTTTCTGCTCGATGGCGTTCAGATCAGAGCGGCGCTCGGGCGCAGCGGCACGCTGCCGGACGCTGAAAAGCGGGAAGGTGATGGCGCAACACCGCTTGGCCGCTATGCCATGCGCCATGTCTATTATCGCGCAGATCGCGGCGAAGCGCCGCCAACGCGCCTGCCCTGCCGGGCGATTCGACCCGATGATGGTTGGTGCGATGCGCCCGGTGACGCCGCCTATAACAGGCTCGTGCGATTACCGTATCCAGCCTCTTGCGAGACCCTGATGCGCGATGATTGTCTTTACGACCGGATCGTCGTTCTTGGCCATAATGACAATCCGCCGCTCACCGGGCGGGGTTCGGCGATTTTTCTCCATTGCGCCAAGGAGACCTACACGCCGACGGAAGGGTGCGTGGCGCTGGCGCGCGCGGATCTGGATCGTTTTCTCAAACACATCATGCCCGGCGACAGTCTGGAGATTATCCCCGGCTAGGTCTCGCGGGGGCCGAACAGGGCAGAGCCAATTCGCACACTGGTCGCGCCAAATCGGATCGCGGTTTCATAGTCAGCGCTCATGCCCATCGAGAGCCCGGTCAGACCATTGGCGGCTGCCAGATCTGCGAGTAAGGCAAAATGCGGCCCGGCAGGTTCGTCGAAAGGCGGAATACACATCAAGCCTTCTATTTGAAGCGCGTAGGTGTCGCGAATGCGGGTCAGAAACGCGGCAACATCGCGCGGTGCGATTCCCGACTTCTGATCTTCCTCGCCGGTATTGACCTGGACATAGAGGCGTGGATGACGATCGCTGGCATCCATGGCCTTGCGCAGGGCCTTGGCCAGTTTTTCCCGATCCAGCGTCTCGATGACATCAAACAGTGCGACCGCCGCGTCGGCCTTGTTGGTCTGCAGGGGACCGATCAGGCGCAATTCGAGATCGGGCATGTCTGCGCGCCGGTCCGCCCAGCGCGCCTGCGCATCCTGAACCCGGTTTTCACCAAATTGGCGATGCCCGGCGGCAAGCGCAGCCTCTATTCGCGTGTCTGGCTGGCGTTTGGAGACGGCAATCAGCGATATATCAGCGGCGGGGCGGCCTGCCGCTTGCGCCGCAGCAGCCATCCGCGCGAGAATTGCGCCACGGGTTTCGGTGAAGGTCGAAGAATTCATGATGCGAAACTGGTATGACAGGGATGGAGGCCAGACAAGGGGCAGTATGCCCGCCCTGCCGTCTCGCATCCTGATGACAGATCCCAGACGCTTTCCCGATATTCGCGCCCATACCGACACTGCCCGTGCGGGATGGGGTGTTATCTATCGCCATTTCGGCGCATCGGACCGCAATGAGATCGCTCTGACCCTGGCGCATCGTGCGACGGTTCGCGGCTGGCTGTTTCTTATCGCGGGCGATCCGGATCTGGCGCGCACTGTCGGCGCGCACGGCGTACACTGGCCCGAATCGCGGATTGATGAAGCGCGTGTCTGGCGTCGCAAAAATCGGGATGCCGTTTTCACCGTGTCAGCGCACTCTCCTCTGGCCTTGCGGCGCGCGGCGCGCGTTAAAGCCGACGCCGCCTTTTTGTCACCGGTCATGGCCACAAACAGTCCGGGCGCGAACCAGCCCCTGGGGATTCACCGCGCATCTTCCATGGCGCGCGCAGCGCGCCTGCCGGTATTTGCATTGGGCGGCATGGACCCGACACAGGAAAGGCGTATCAACAATCTGGGCTTTTCAGGATTGGCAATGGTGTCAGGCGCGTCGGGACAAAAAGCCTAGAAGCGCAGGGCCGATTCGAATTTGACCTCTGGGGCTCGCTCGGAATCGGGCGATCCAATGTAAAGTTCGCTCGGTGTCGTCAGGCGCACCGCACCGCGAAAGCGGAACCGGCTACCGACATCCACAAAGGCACCGGCGCTGATGCTGTCGAATTCAACCTGCGTGCTGGGATCGCTGTCGAGACCCAGTGTGAAACCCCAGCGCTCGCCGGTATTCCACTCAATTTCAGTCTCGGTCACATCGAGCGCCACGCCAGAAAGCGCGTTGTCTTCGGTGGCAAATGTAAAGGCTTCATACCAAGGCTGGGCGTCTTCGCTGGTCGAAGACTCCTGCATCGCATAGGCATTCGGCGCCGCGCTGAGAAGCGTTGCGGTGGCCAGAACCGCGATTAAACCTTTGAATGGCGTGAGCTTTGTCACCGCTATTCTCCCTCTACCCAAGCAATATACGCTATTGAGTCGGATGTGCGAAGACCTTGGAGTCACTTTTCGCAAAAGTGAGGATTCTCAGTAACGGCCCGTCAGTTCGATGAAAGTTGATGTGGCGCTGTCATCATTCATAGCTGGACCGATATTCGTGATGTCGGATTCGGTCCGGGCCACGCCCACTGCCACGCTGTAATAATCACCGAACAGGCGCGAAATCACCGCTTGAGAGGTCTGACTGTCTAGCAGCAAAAAGCTGTCTTCTGACCACGCTGTTTCCAGCCCAAAACTCCAGTCCTCATAGTCATAGCGCGCGGCCAAAGCAGTCGCGATATAATCGCCGCCCGGCCCCGTGCCATCGGCGGACAAGGTTGATAGCCCGATCGATACCGGACCGCGCGTCCAGCGCACGCGTGCGCCCAGCGCTTCGTAGTCTTGTGTATAGAGCGGATTATCGGGCTGGCCGCTGGCCCAGCTGAGGCCGGCCTCAACCTGTCCGAACTGCGAAAAGGTGTGATCAAATGACAGCGCCAGCTCGATGACGTCCGACAAATGCGCCGAGGCTATATTGCGCGCAGAATCACGATCATGGATGCAGATATCAACACCGCACGTCTGCGCGTCTGGCGTAAACGACGCGGACGCCCGAACGCCGAGGATTCGCGTACTGGAGAGGACAATTTTGGGACTATATCCCGAGATCACATTATCGGTTCGGGTTGCGGCCAGGCCGGTCGGGTCCAGCAATCCACCGTCGGCGCGGACCAAAAAAGCCGCTGTTGGCAGCAGCGGCGGCTCGGCCATGGCAGCGCCGGGCGTAATACCGAGACGCAAAACACCCCATCCATTGCGCAGAAATACCGACGCCTCTTCGACGGCCACACCACCGCGCATCGTCTGACTGGCCGCGTTCAAATACCGGCCTGTCGCCAGGGATCGTAATTGCGGCGCATTTGGATTGACGGGCCCTTGCGGCCCGGCGCGGTTGGCAAATCCTTCGCGCGCAACGTCGCGCTGGACATGAAGACCAAAGCTCGCCCCCCAGCGCAGCCCGTCATCATTGATCGCTTCTGCGACAAATCCGGCATCCAGATCAGCCAGAAGATCAGGCGCGTCGCCGCCCGCCACGACCAGGGCGGCGTCAAGTCGGGTTTGAATCTCAAACGGCCCGAAGACAAGCGCGTCCGGTACGGATGGATCATCAATGTTCAGAGAATGCGCCGGCATGGCCGCGAGGAATGCGATCACGGCGCCAGTTTTTATTGCGCCGTTAGTCCGCATCGTTTTGCTCGCGGCCTCACCGATCGGCCCCGTCCCCCCGGACGTTCGGATGACAAGGAATGCGAGACATGGCCCTGCGTCAAGTGATTGGAGGGGGCTCGCAGTGATCTGATCGCGGGCTGTGGCGAAGGCGCAACAGGGGTCGGTTTTGCAAAAGGGTGTCCTTGGACGCTGGCACTCTGCGCAGCGCGTGTTATAGAGCAATCTTGTGCAGCGTTTCCCGCACGCGAAATTACGCCATAATCTGCCCGACCCCCAAAGGGAGTACTGCTTAAATGACCGCTCACCGTTTTATCTTCTGGGCGCTTCTGGGTGCCATTCTGATTGTTACACCCGCCTGTTCGACATTTGGCAATGAAGACAGCTCAGCCGAATCCGATGTGCGATCCAGTGGCGGTCTGAGACTGCCGGGCGTGGGCCGACTGGGTGGGTCCACGGAAGTCGCCGGCATTGGCGTCAACAGCTTTCTGTGGCGCGCCAGCCTCGACACGATCAGCTTCATGCCCCTGCAGGAGGTTGATCCCTTTGGCGGCGTGATTATCACCGACTGGTATGCCAACCCGCAACTGCCAACAGAGCGCTTCAAGGTCACGGTTTATATCCTCGACACGCGCTTGCGAGCCGATGCCCTGTCTGTTCGCGTCTTCCGCCAGGTCCAGGGCGATGCCGGACAATGGGCTGACGCCACGGTGAATGCAGAAACAGGTATAGACATTGAAAACGCGATTTTGACCCGTGCGCGCCAGTTGAGAATTTCAACGCTGGAAGAATAGCACGCGACATATCGGGCTTTGAGAACAGGGCCTTATTGACATCCCATGACACGGTATAATCCACGCGAGTCTGAACCCAAATGGCGGGCCCGATGGGCTGAGGCTGATATTGACCGTGCCGGGGATCCCGATACGCCCGGCCAGGACAATTACTATGTCCTGGAAATGTTCCCCTACCCGTCCGGGCGCATCCATGTCGGGCATTCCCGAAACTATGCCATGGGCGATGTCGTCGCGCGGTACAAGCGCGCCAAGGGCTATAATGTTCTTCACCCGATGGGCTGGGATGCGTTCGGCTTGCCTGCTGAAAACGCGGCCCGTGAACGCGGCATCCATCCGCGCAACTGGACGCTCGACAATATCAAGGTCATGCGGGCGCAGTTAAAGCGTCTGGGCCTGGCACTGGACTGGTCGCGGGAGATCGCGACCTGCGAGCCGGATTATTACAAACACCAGCAAGCCATTTTTCTGAAATTCTTCGAAAAAGGCCTGGTGTATCGCCACAAGGCGAACGTCAACTGGGATCCGGTTGATCAAACCGTCCTGGCCAATGAGCAAGTGGTGGATGGTCGCGGCTGGCGGTCCGGCGCCATCGTCGTAAAACGCGACCTTGATCAGTGGTTTTTTAAAATTACCGATTACGCCGACAGCCTTCTGGACGGTCTCGACACGCTGGAACGCTGGCCGGAAAAAGTCCGGGTCATGCAACGCAACTGGATCGGCCGGTCACGCGGCGCGCGGATTATCTTTCCCTTCGTCGAACCCGAAGACGTTCAGCGATTTGGAACTGAGGGCATTGAGGTCTTTACAACAAGACCCGACACGCTGTTTGGCGCGAGTTTCCTTGCCCTGGCGCCTGATCATGACATTGTCAGAACGCTCGGCGACGAAGATCCGTCGATTGACGCGTTTGCCGATTACTGTCGCCGGACGGGCAAGACACAGGAAGAGATTGAGAAAGCGCCCAAGCGCGGCGTTGATCTGGGCGTCAAGGTTCGTCATCCCTTTGACAAGGAATGGGAAATCCCGGTTTGGGCTGCCAATTTTGTCCTGTCGACCTATGGAACTGGCGCGATTTTCGGCTCTCCGGCGGGTGATCAGCGCGATCTGGACTTTGCGCGGAAATATGATTTGCCCGTTACGCCTGTCGTACTGCCAGACGGTGAAAGCCCCGATAATTATCAAATTGATGATACCGCCTATACCGGCGACGGCACGATTTATAATTCACGCTTTCTCGATGGGCTGAACACGCATGATGCCATCGAGGCGGCGACCGAAAAGCTCGAATCGCTCAAACTGGGTGAGGGTGCGACAACATATCGTTTGCGCGACTGGCTGGTCTCGCGACAGCGCTATTGGGGTTGTCCAATCCCGATCATTCACTGCCCCGATTGCGGCGCGGTGCCGGTACGCGAAACCGAACTGCCAGTCGCCCTGCCCGAAGATGTCAGTTTTGATGAGCCCGGCAATCCGCTCGATCGCCATGACAGCTGGAAATCGGTCGATTGCCCGAAATGCGGGACGGCAGCCAAGCGGGAAACAGATACGCTGGACACATTTGTCTGTTCGTCCTGGTATTTCCTCAGATTCACCGCGCCCTGGCGCGAGGATATTCCGTTTGAAGCGGACACGGCGGCACAATGGCTGCCCGTTGACCAGTATGTGGGCGGTGTTGAGCACGCAATCCTGCATCTGCTTTATGCGCGCTTCTTTACCCGTGCCTTGCATGATTGCGGCCTGATCAACCTGCCGGACGGCGAGCCCTTTGCCGGGCTCTTCACGCAAGGCATGGTCACGCATGAAACCTACAAGTCCACCGATGGGCGCTGGTTATTGCCGACCGACGTCGAAAACCGGGCCGGCCAGAAGGTCGAAATTGCAACGGGTAATCCTGTTGAGACCGGTCCCATCGAAAAAATGTCAAAATCCAGGAAGAATGTTGTCGATCTCGACGACTTTATCGAGGATTTTGGCGCCGATGCGGTCCGCTGGTTTGTCCTGTCGGATTCGCCGCCTGAGCGCGATGTGGAATACACCGATGGCGGCGTCGATGGTGTATGGCGCTTTATTCAGCGCGTCTGGGCGTTAATTGAGAACCATCCTGGTCATGCGCCCAGGCCGGATTTGCCTGTTGGAGACGTGGGCGGCGAAGCGCTGGATTTGCGCCGGGCTGCCCATCGCGCCCTGAATGATGTTTCGTCCGGGATTGAGGGTTTCCGCTTTAATACGGCGGTTGCCCATATCCATGACTTTGTGAATGCGTTGCGAAAGCTCGCTCTGGATACCAACAAGCCGGAAAATCTAGCAGCACGCAGTGAGGCTCTGGGCCTTCTGGCGCAAATGCTGGCACCCTTCATGCCGCATCTGGCTGAAGAAGCCTGGGAACAAATCGGCGGCGAGGGCATGTTGGCCAAGCGGGCCTGGCCCGAGGCGAACAAGGCGCTGTTGGTTGAAAATTCGGTCACCATTGCCGTTCAGGTCAATGGAAAACGACGCGACGAAATCAATCTCGCCGTGGGTGCTGACAAGGACGTCGCCGAGACCGCCGCTCTGGCAACAGAAGGGGCAGTCCGGGCCCTGGAAGGTTTGACGGTACGAAAAGTAATCGTGGTGCCCGGGCGGATCGTGAATATAGTGGCGACATGAGACCGATGATGATTATCCGAAACCTGCTTCTCGTTGTCAGCGCTGTTTTGCTTGTCGGGTGCGGCTTCCAGCCCATGTATGGCGCGGGATCGAACGCCGGCATGCTGCGCAGTGTCATTATCGACATTCCGGGGCATGAGCGCGCCGATCAGGTTTTGGCCGAATCCCTGCGCGATCAATTTGGCCCCCGCACGCAAGGCGGCCAATACCGCCTGTCTGCTGAAATTTTCATGTCGGCGTCGGGACTGGGTGTTGGCGCGGATGATATTGCGACGCGCATGGCACTGAGCATGCAGGTTCTTTACACGCTCACCGATGCCCAAACCGGAGAGATCGTGCTTCAGGATGCTGTTCGCTCCGAGGCCTCCTTTGATTTGCCGGCCCAGCCCTATGCCGCTGAAATCGCGCGCCGCGACGCCGAGGAGCGCGCCGCACGCGATGCCGCGCAGCGCATCTCCTTGCGCCTGGCGCGACATTTCAACCGCAATGGCGGATCGTGACGACCGCCCAAAAGCGTTCACATTCAAATTTGGCCTGGCTGGTTTTCGGGCCGGACCGTGGATTGGTTGCTGAACGCGCCCGGGCGCTGTGTTTGGACATCACTCCCGATCTTGATGACGTATTTGCAGTAACGTCTCTGACAGATGATGATCTGAAAGCCGATCCCGCCTGCCTGGCAGATTCCATGGCGGCACTGTCCATGATGGGCGGCGAACGGCTTGTCCGGGTGAAAATTTCCGGCGAGGCGGGCGGTGCGCCCATCGCCAGCTTTTTGAAAGATTTTGACGCGGGCTTGCTGCCGGCAGAAGCGCGCCTGGTCGTGGAAGCCGGAGAGTTGAAAAAAGCCGGGCGCTTGCGCAAGGCCTTTGAGGCCAGTGCGAACGCCAAACTTGTTGCCTGTTATCCCGACTCGCTGGGAGATCTCGGCGCGATGGTTGAAACCAGTCTGCAAGAGGAAGGATTGACCCTGTCGCCAGGCGCCCGGGCGCGACTGCTGCCGACGCTTGAAGGTGATCGGGCAAGGGCACGCTCGGAAATAGAAAAGCTGCTATTATATAAAGGCTTGGCGAGCATTCGTGCTGACGGGGATGCAACCGAAATCACCGAAGATGACATTTTGGCCTGCACCGTCGGGAGCGCGGATGCCGAAATGGATTCCATCATAGATGCGGCCCTGAGCGGTCAAACCGCGCTGGTTGACGACATCTATCATCGAGCGCTGAGCGCCGGGCGCAGTCCCATTGGCGTGTTGCGCGCCCTCCAGCGTCGTCTCGATCAGATCGCCGAAAGCCAGTCAGGCGGCGGCGTACAGGGCGCGCAGCGTCTGGGGGCGCCGCGTTATGGCCCGGCCGCGTCGAGTTTTTCCCGTCAGTGCAATCTGTGGCGCGGTGCGGCGCTTGAATCTGCCCGCGACGCAGCATTCAATATCGAGCGGGCGATGAAGCATTCGGGCGCACCCATTGACGCGCTTGGCGGTGATTTATTGCTCAAACTGGCCCTGAGGGCAGAACGCCTTGGTGGCTAGTTCGACGTATTGCTCAGGCGTCGACAGACATCATCAAGCTGTTCCAGCGATGTGTAGGAAATCTTGACCTCGCCCGCTTCAGGTTTGCCGCGACGACCATGGTCAATTTTGACAACCAGCCCCAAGCGGTCCGCCAGATCCGTTTCCAGAGACCGCGTGTCCGCGTCCTGAACCCGTCCCGGATTTGACTTGGTCTCGGGCGCTTTTGCGTTACCGCTCTGGCGTACGATCGCCTCGGTCGCGCGAACAGAAAGGCCTTTTGAAACAATCGCTTCAGCAATATTTTCTGCGTCTTCGTTGTTGATCAGGGCCCGCGCATGCCCCGCGCTGATTTCGCCATTGGCAAGATATGTCAGGACCGAGTCAGGAAGCGCCAGCAAGCGCATGGAATTGGCAATATGGCTGCGGCTTTTACTCACCGCCTTTGCGATCTCGTCCTGGCTGTGGCCGAACTTGTCGACCAGCTGGCGATAGGCGCGCGCCTCGTCAACCGGGTTGAGATCAGCGCGTTGCACATTCTCGATGATCGCAATCTCAATGGTTTCCTGGTCGGTGAGATCGCGGATAATGACCGGGACATCATGAAGCTGCGCACGCTGCGCCGCGCGCCAGCGCCGTTCACCGGCGACAATCTCATATCCCGAACCACTGGGTGACGGGCGTACCAGAAGCGGTTGCAAAACCCCTTTTTGCTGAATGGACGCAGCGAGTGACGTAATGTCCGCATCATCGAATGTGCGACGCGGCTGATCCGGATTGGGACGGATTTGTTCAATTGGCAAAGTTGAAGCGGCGCGATTTGATGTGCTGCCGGTTTCTGGTGCCTCATCCATTTCGCCTTCACCCATCAGGGCGGACAGGCCGCGTCCCAGACCACGGGTTCGTTCTGCACTCATGCCATTTCTCTTTGTGCTTGCGCCGCCAGGCCACGCTCCTGCTGCACCAGTTCGCGCGCCAGACCGGCATAGGCCTGACTGCCCGCACATTGCAGATCATACAAAAGCACCGGCTTGCCAAAGGAGGGGGCCTCGGACACCCGGACATTGCGCGGGATCACAGTTTGATAGACGCGGTCCCCAAAATGCTCACGCACATCGGCTGCCACCTGAGACGACAAATTATTGCGCGAATCATACATGGTCAGAACCACGCCCTGTATCGTCAGTTTTGTATTCAGATTGGCGCGCACCAAATCGACTGTCCGCATCAGCTGTGACAGGCCTTCGAGGGCAAAGAACTCGCACTGCAAAGGCACGAGAACCGAATCGGACGCCGTCATTGCGTTGACGGTCAACAGATTGAGTGAGGGGGGGCAATCAATCAGGATATAGTCGCAATGTTCGCCGCGCGCTTCGAGCGCCTCGCGATAGGCCTGGATTGCACGCCGCAGGCGATAGGAGCGGCGCGGCGCGGAAGCCAGCTCGAGCTCCGCGCCCGACAGGTCCGGATCAGAAGGCGCCAGCGTCAATCTCGGTACGAGCGTTTCGACCAAGGCATCGCCCAGCGGTTTCTCGCCTACCAGCACATCATAGCTCGTCATACGGCGTTCTGACGGCGGTACGCCCAAACCGGTTGAGGCATTACCCTGTGGATCGAGATCAAGCAAAACCACGCGCTTGCCTATTGCGGCCAGCCCGGTTCCCAGATTTATGGCAGTGGTTGTCTTTCCAACCCCACCTTTCTGATTGGCAACGGCAATTACCTTTGGCGATGCTGGCGTGCGGTCATCTGTCATGGTGCGCGTTCTCAATCTTCAGGATGGACCCATCACCGGTACGACTGGGTATGACTTTGACGTCAAAGGTCCAGCATTTACGCGCTTCGGTCAATTCCTCTTCATAACGCGA
>CAXBKM010000034.1:0-11519 GCA_963976265.1 uncultured Maricaulaceae bacterium | reverse complement strand
CTCCATTCACGTATCGCGAATGGACGATAGCGCCATTCGCGACAGGAAAAACCCCGTCAACGTAAATCCGGTTTCGCTTCCGCTCCACCCGCGACAGAGATGATCTCGAACTTTGTTGTCCTGCCTAAAGGAGTGCCGCCATGGCGTCCCTCATTCGAAACCTGCTCTCGGCATTGGTCGCGACGGCTTTGCTCGCCGCCTTTCTTCTGACCTCGCCATCCGTCGCGGCCCTGGCGGCCTGCCCGGGGAAGCCCGCCCTCATTGAAAATGGAGATATCTCATGAATACCCTACGTCATATTGGCATCGGCCTGGCCTTGCTCATTGTTGTGATTGGCGCGGCCTATTGGCAGGCCGTGGACGGCGATCTGTCCCGCCTGTCGGGCATGTTTGGTTCATTCGATCTGACACCGCGGCCCAATCTGGCGGCATTTAGCGAGGCCAGCGTAATGATCCAGATCCATGTGGTCGCCGCGATGAGCGCGCTTCTGCTGGGCGTGGTTCAGCTCGTCGCCCCCAAGGGCACACTGCCGCATCGCACACTTGGCTATGTCTGGGCGTTGCTGATGGTGACGACGGCGCTCACCGCAATCTTCATCCGCGAGATCAATGGCGGTGATTTCAGCTTCATCCACATTTTCGTACCGCTGACTTTTTTGGGTCTGTTCGGTGTCATCGCCAATGCCCGAAAAATGCAAACCGACAAGCACCGCAATGCGGTGATGGGTCTGTTCTTTGGCGCCTTGATGTTACCCGGCCTGTTTGCCTTCATGCCCGGCCGCCTGATGTGGCAGATGGCCTTTGGCGGATAGGGCTTCACGCGACCGTGACCCATCCTGTCTGAACTGTAAGACGCACCATCCCCCTTTGCCGCTACAACCCTCAAAAAAGAAATTCACGCGGCAAAGGGGAATGCAATGTCTGGCAAATTCTTGATAATGGGTCTGGTCAGCGCCAGCGTGTTGGCATCCACCGCTAGCGCACAGAATGACTGGCGAGCGCACGCACTCGCAGCCTTGCCCGAGACCGGCGAAATGCATTTGCAACTGGTCTTCGACGGTGCCCCGGACGGTTTCATGCGCCTGGGTTGGGTGCGCGGCGAGGACGATATCACCCTCTTTGACCGCACCATGTATGCCAGCGCCGAAATCTACGAGACCATGACAATGACGATGAGTGCTGCGGATTTTTATCCGCGTATTACCGATATGGAATTTCACCAGGGCGCAGCGATCATGACGGTTGATACCGAGGTCGCCGACGGACGCGCAACAGGCATGCGGGCCATGACCCATCCGATTGACGGGCGCCAGGAAGCTCCGGTTGATCTGGAAGTCATTGACGGCTCGGTCTTCCGTCCCGCCCTGTTCATGCTGGCTCCTTACCTGCCTCTCAGCACCGGGGACAGCCTGTCCTTTGACTGGTATGCCCCTCTGGGCAATGGCGTCGCGCAGGTCACATTAACGGCCTTTGACGGCGGGAGCGTGACCACCCCGGCTGGCACTTTTGAAAACACGCTGCGCATCGAGCTACGCGGATCGTCGCCGGACAATGACATCTATGTCAGCACAGGCGACGATCCCCGCGTCATACGCATTGACGTTTCCGGTCAGCCAATGACCTTTGTCCGCCTTCCGCAGACAGAGCCCGAAAGCGAGTAGCGCCCCGGCCCGTCACACGCTAGCATCGCATGCATGACGTTACGCATTTGGGCTGTTCTCACATTCGTTACCAGCATTGTCATGAGCTGTCTGAGCGCGCCTCAGGCGGACGCGCAAGCCGCACGCTCTGTCTTGATGCGCCTGTGCAATGATACCGGTTTTGATGCCGGCGTGATGGCCGCCTTCCAGACCGGCGCATCGACAAACCGCACCATTCAGGGCTGGTTTCTGGTGCCTGCAGGCACTTGCATTGAAGGCGGGCTGGACGGTGTGGCCGGGTCGCAAATCGGCCTGCATGCGTTTTCAGGTGAATGGCGCTGGCCAGAATTCGATCTGGGGCAAAGCTGGTGCGTGCCGGCCAATGGCGGGCGCAGACCCGGTGCCACGACACCGCCCTGCAATGCCGGCGATCAGGCCGCCCGCTTTGAACCGACAGCCATTCGCCGATATCGCGCCGGTTGGGGCGTCGTCGATTACCGCTTTTCCTGCGATGATTTTGCCGGTGACGACCGCGCTTTGTGCCAGACAACACCACAAGCCCGCGATGGCATGGCCGAGCCGGTGCGCGAGCTTGAGGTCTGCAATTACGATCAGATCACGGGTCGCTATGCGCTGGCTCATGATGAGGCTGGTGGACGATTTCATGTCGAAGGCTGGCGCGATATCGCCGCAGGGGCTTGCGAGATCGTCTATCGCGGCTTCCCGGCCGATGGGCAGGTCTATATCCGCTTGCTGGCCGGTGAAAGCGTTGACAATCGCAGGCGCGCGCCGGTCTTTGGCGAGGCGCGCTCAATCTGCCATAATCCGTCCGCGCATTTTGATGTCACGGCACCGCGCCCATCTCTGGTCAGCGCCCAGACCTGCCCCGCCGACGCCCTGGATTTGGCCCGGTTTCAGGCGATCAGTTTTCAGTCCAATGTTTCGCGCTTCACCCACACAATTCATACGCTGAACTGAGCTGTCGCCAGCCCGTCATCAAACCCGTCTAGCTTGCTTCAGAATCCCATCCTTGCCGGAGCCCACCATCATGTCCCATCGTCTGCTTATCGCCTCAGCGTCGTTTCTGGTCCTGTCAGGCTGTGCCTATTTTCAGTTCGACACTGAAGCCGAGACCAGATTGGATCCCGCTCCGGCGGCGATGGGGGAACCGGGCCCCGCACCCGATAATGTCGTCGACGCGCTGGCGCCTTATTATGCCCAGCTGGATGTGGCGCATCCGCGCGCACCTGCCACCCGGCCCGAACCCTCGCTCGACAGTGTTTTGACCCGGATCGCCTTTGGGTCCTGCCATCGCCCGGACCGGGATATGGCGATCCTTGATGTCATTGTTGACGAAGAGCCCGACATTTTCATCTATGGCGGCGATAATGTGTATGGCGATGTCTGGTCCTGGAATGCAGACCTGCCCGAATTGCGCGACGCCTATCAGCAACTCGCCGACTCCCCGGAATTTGGTCGCTTGCGCGCCACCACACCCATGCTGGCGATCTGGGATGACCACGATTACGGCATGAATGATTTGGGGCGGAACTTCCCCTATAAGGGCTTCGCCGAAACGCTTTTCCTGGATTTCTGGGGCGCGGATGAAGACGATGTCCGGCGCTCACGCCCAGGCATTTATGACAGCCGCATTTATGGCCCCGACGGCCAGCGCACGCAGATCATTCTGCTCGATACGCGTTATTTCCGCTCTGATCTGACCCAAACGCCGGAACGCGGTGCGGCTGGCATGGAACGCTATATCCCGTCACAAGCCGATGATCAGGACATGCTGGGCGACGCCCAATGGGCCTGGCTCGAAGAGCAATTTCGCCAGCCTGCCGATTTACGCCTTCTGGTCTCGACCATTCAGGTTCATGCGGACGGCCATGGCTGGGAAGCCTGGCGCACCCTGCCGCGCGAACGCCAACGTCTTTACGATCTGATTGATTCAACCGACGCTGAAGGTGTCATTCTGGTGTCGGGTGATCGACACTCATCGGGGCTTTATGTGCGCGATGACGTTATCGACTATCCGCTTTACGAGATTACATCATCGTCGCTGAACATGTCCTTTGCCGACGAAAACAACGAAGCCGGCCCGCATCGCATCGGCGAGATGTATGCGCCGGTCAATTATGGTGTGGTCGGCGTCGACTGGGAGCAGGGCGTTGTGAGCCTCGAAATCAAGGATGGTGAGGGGCAAACCGTTCGCGATGTCACCGTTTCGCTCAGCGCACTAACGGTCGAGTAAACCGGCTTACCAGCGCAGCAGCCGCGGTCCCAACAGGGCTCCGGCGGCGGCGACCAGAGCCACGGCCAGCAAATACCAGCTGGCGATAAAGGTCAGGCTTTGTTCGGTGCAGCTGATCGAATAGATCGCCGCGCCAACTCCGCCGGCCACAAGTCCCGCCGCAAAACCGGCCTGACGGAGCCGCGTCGGAGCCATCCGCCGCAGTGCGATTATCGTACCGGCAAAGAGCGGGATTGATGTCAGCGCGACTTTCCACAGACATGCCGACCAGGAATGTCCGAGCAGGACATACATCCGCTCCGAAGCCGGGGCCAAAAGCAGATTGACCCCGCCCGCGACGATGAGCCCACCGGCAACAAACGCGGCGATCGCAAGGCCCAAGCCCGGAGATGACCCCGGGCGGGCAAGACGCAATAGAACCGGCCAGGCGCACGCGGCCAACAGGGCCATAACCATAAACTTGATCCAGAAATTGGCCGTTTGAATGGCCAGCATCAGGTCAGGGCGAGGCCCCAAAACCATCACGACGCCGAGGATGGAAATGAGCGCGGCAACACCCAGCCCGGCGATCATCGTCGCGTTCGGGCGTGCAGGTTCTGCAGGCGTCAGGTCCGTGACCAGATCGTCAATTATGTCATTCATGATCGATCTCCGGGATCGTCTTCCAGTGTGGCGGCGGCGCTTTTCAGGCCGCGATGGACGCTGACCTTGATGGCAGATTCGCTCACATTCATGGCTTGAGCGGCTTCAGCCGACGTTAAACCGGTGATTTTCGTCATCCGGATGGCGCGCGCCTGTTTTTCGGGCAAACGCGCCAAAAGCTCGTCCAGATCCATACGGGCGCTGGCCGCCGCGAAATCATCGGCCATGTCTTCAACAAAGGCCGCTTCATCGAGCGGTTCGGTACGCCGCACTTTATAGCGCCGATAGTGATCAATCAGCTTGTAGCGCGCGATCGCATAAAACCAGCCTGTAAAGGCCTGGCCCGGATCGTAAGTCGCGCGTTTCACATGGATCGCCATCAGCGTTTCCTGTACCAAATCATCTGCACTGCCCGCATCCGATGTCAGGCGGCGCGAGAAATATGCGGTCAACCGACCTTTGAGGGTCTCAAGCAGAATGCGGTACGCTTTCGCGTCGCCATTCTGGCTGAGCGCCATCAAGGCTCTGAGCTTGGCCTCCGGGTCGGACATGGCCGCGTCTACTCCATTCCTTCGTATGAAAACGCAATTGGGTTACACGCGACTACACAAAAATGTCATCGCTGCGTTATCGCGCATCTCATAAACTACACGAACCGGTACACAAAACCCTAAGCCTGTTGGGCCTTTGCACCAGAATCTCTCGCTTACCGGCCTATAGATATAGGGCTCAGTCCTGGCTTGGGCGAAAAAAATCCATGCTGCGTGTAACCATTTGGCTCAGCCCTGCGAACTGGCCAGTATGACCCGATCAAAGGGACGGGTTTTAAACGCCGAACACAAACCGACTTAGGAGGTCGAACACTTATGAAAGCTCAAACGAAAATCGCCGCCATCACCGCCTCTGCCTTTGCCCTCTCACTGGCTGCCGCTGCCGCCAACGCGGATGATCACGGCGACATGGAAGACGGTGCCCATGACGGCCAGGAGCGCTGCTATGGCGTTGCACTGGCGGGCGAGAATGATTGCGCGGCCGGACCGGGCACATCCTGTCAGGGTACATCGACCGTCGACTTTCAGGGCAATGCCTGGACCTATGTCGAAGAAGGCACGTGCACCGACATTGAAACACCTTACGGCAACGGCTCACTCACAGAAATTGACCGTCCATAAGTCTCGCTTTGGCGAAATAATTTAAGTTGTTTTGCCAAGAGATATCCGGGTCATGACCTCACCCACACCCGACATCGCACCCCCTTCCCTCCCCCTCGATATGGGTGCAGGCATCGGGCTCAAGGGCGCTCACTATCGCAGCGTTCTGGACTCAGACGCCGACGGGCTGTGGGTCGAGGTCCACCCGGAAAACTACATGGTGCCCGGCGGGCCCCGCCTCAACTGGCTTGAGGCGATCCGCCGGGGCCGCCCTTTGTCACTGCACGGTGTCGCCCTGTCTCTGGCAGGCGCAGACCGGCCGGACAAAACCCATCTCTCCCATCTCAAACGTCTGATTGATCGCTATGAGCCCGAATTGGTGTCTGAACACCTGGCGTGGAGCGCGCATGATGGCATGTATTTCAACGACCTTTTGCCCGCGCCCTATACCGAAGCCGCGCTCGACCAGTTTTGCGCGAATGTCAGCGAGACACAGGACGCGCTGGGGCGCTCAATCCTGATTGAAAACCCCTCCCTCTATCTGCCACTCAAATCGGATATGAGCGAAACCGACTTTCTGGCCGAAACCGTGCGCCGAACCGGTTGTGGTCTCCTGCTCGACATCAACAATGTATTCGTGAGCGCCAATAATATGGGTTATGATGCGCGCGCCTATATCGACGCCTATCCGCTCCATGCGATTGGTGAAATGCATCTGGCCGGTCATACCGAAGACGCCACACACGGCGAGGCACTGCTGATCGACAGCCATGACATGCCGGTGCGGGACGGTGTCTGGGATTTGTATGATTACGCGCTGTCCAAAACGGGACCGAAACCCACCCTGATCGAGCGCGATGACAATATCCCGCCCTTTGAAGAATTGATGGCGGAACGCGATCAGGCCCAATCCATTCTCGATGCGCTGAAGCATCAGGCGCATGACACGGCACGCGCCCATGTCTGATCGCTTTCACGATGTTTTTGCCGCGGCGTTGAAAACCGGCGATGCAGGCGCGCTGTCCAACCGTCTCAGCGGGCCGGACAGCCCCGGCTTTTCCGTCTATCGCAACAATGTTGTCAGCAGCATTATTACGACGCTGGGCGACGCCTACCCTGCGGTCAAACGCCTTGTTGGGGATCGTTTTTTTGCCAACATGGCCAAGGCGTATTGGGAAGACCATCCACCCACAACGCGCTCGTTGACGCTTTATGGTGAGCGGTTCGCGGATCATGTCGCCGCCTGGAAACCGGCTGAAAACCTGACCTATCTGGCCGATATCGCGCGCCTTGATCGCGCCTGGTTGGACGCCCATCACGCCGAGGACGCGCCCGCCCTGACCGTCAAATCGGTTCAGGCGATGGCCCCCGAAGCACTGGGCGCGTACCGACCCGGCCTGCACCCATCGGCCCGTGTGATCACGTCAGATCAACCGGTATATACGATCTGGCGCACCAATCGCGAAGACGAAACGGTCGAGAAAATCCGCCTCGATACGGCGCGAGAAACCGCGCTTGTCCATCGCCCGAAAGGCGATGTGAAACACCGCACACTGACGCCGGTCGAAGCGCTCTTTCTGGATGCCATCGCCAAGGGGGCGAGCTTTGATGGCGCATCGGGCGTCGTCGCCAACAGTTTTCCAGGTGCCGATCCGGCTCCTGTTTTCATCAGCCTTCTGACCGAAGGCGTTTTTCGAGGGACCGAAAAATGAGTATTCAAGATTTTGACGGCAACCGGCCCGCATTCGGCCCACTGGGGCGGCTCTACCATCAGGTGTTTTCCCATGTGCAAACCTGGGTCACGCATGACATTTTCGCCCTGTTCACCCGCATCGTGATTGCCGGCGTGTTCTGGCGCTCCTTCATCCTGAAAGTCGAGACGTTTGGCGTGATGCGCTATGTCGAAGTGATCAATGATTTCGAAATTGAACGCTTCCGCTTCAAACTGCCGGACATTCCCTTCACGCTGAAAACCACGACGCTGAACCAGTTCGCAGGTGATTTTTCCCTGCCCCTGCTGTCTCCGGGTGTCGCAGCGTGGATGGCGACTTTGGCCGAATTTGCCCTGCCTATCCTGCTTGTCTTGGGCCTGCTGACGCGGTTTTCCGCCCTGGCCCTGATCGGCATGACACTGGTCATTCAGATTTTCATCTTCCCGACCTGGGCGCATTTTTGGGGCACGGCGGCGATGTGGATCATCATGCTGGCCTATCTGGCGGCGCGGGGCGGAGGCCGGATTTCGCTCGATTATCTGATCGGCAAACGCTTCGGGAAATAGGCTTTTTGCGGGGGCTGGCATTGATTATGGCCCGCCCCCGCGTCTATTCAGGCGCAGCGCAAATCGCGCACCGGAGAGCCTGTCGATGAAAATTGCCCTGAAAACAATCCGTGCCTGGATGCGCGACCCGCGCCAATTCTCGGTCAAATCACCCGACCGGCATTGCCCGATCTGTGACTATACCGGCCGCTTTCACGCGCTGGGCACGCCGCCGCGCTGGGATGGACGCTGTCCCAATTGCGGTTCGCGCGAACGCCATCGCCTGATCCATCTGTTTTTGACCCGTGAAGGCATTGATCTGAAAGACGGGCGCACCATTCTGCATTTTGCGCCGGAAGCCTATTTTGTCCGCGATATGGGGAATAGCGACACTTATCACACCGCCGATCTGGTCCCCGGCAAGGCGCGTCACGCCATGGACATGGCCGACATGAAATTGTTCGGGGATGAGAGCGTCGATGTGGTGATTTCCAACCATGTGCTGGAACATGTGCCCGACGACAAAAAGGCGATGCGCGAAAGCTTTCGTGTCTTGAAACCCGGCGGTTTTGCCCTTTTCACGGTGCCGCAGAACTGGGCGCGCGAAGAAACCTATGAAAATCCGGCCCTGACCAGCAAGGCCGACCGCTACGCGCATTATCACGACGAGAGCCATTTGCGCTATTACGGGCGAGACTTCCCGGACCGGGTCCGCGAGGCGGGCTTTGAGGTCGAAGGCTGGCGTTTGCCACCGGAAGACGAGGCCGGGTTTGGCCTCGCCAAGGAAGACGTGCTGTGGATTGCCCGTAAGGGCTAGGGTCTAACGCCCAGTCAGAAGCCAGAAAATCCGCCGCGCGCTGGTGACGATATGGACCGAGACCAGCGTTACCGCGGCGGCCATGAAGAGCGGGAACAGCACAGACACGCCCCAGATCGCCGCGACCATCAAGAACACTTCGATGATCAGGCGCACCAGACCCGGCACGGCGATGATGATGACGCGCTTGTCACGACGCACCGAGAATATGGCCGGCAGGGCCAGAAGTACGGCCAACACGCCCAGCGCAAATGGCCAGGAACCGAACAGCACCCATACCGCCCAGGGCGCGAAAATCCACGCTGTCAGCTCAACAAGAAACCGCGTTGTCGCCGACCAGCGATTATCATGCGGGGATGTGACGGGGCGCGCCATCAATCATCGGCGGGGGCAAAGGCCAGAATTACGCTGACCGGAATGACCGGCGTAATCGCATCGAGACTGGCCACGACGCGCAGGGCTTCGACTGCGTCGCCCAACCCAAAGTCGCGCATATCGACAATTACGGGTTCCAGCGTTGCGACCGAGACATTTGTCGCACCGCGCGCGACCAGGACTTCGCCATAAAGACTGCGCGTTGTTCCGGCGATCATGACCTGCAGTTCAACTTCCCGGCGCACACTGTCACCAGGCATCAGATCGGCATAGTCTTCTCGGTCCAGGCGAGCGGCAATATCGATGGTCGGATATTGCGTCACCTGCAGCAGGATATCGCGGACGCGCTCATTGCGAATATCAATCCAGGTTTCCAGACTGTCTGCCGCAATGGTCAATTGCGCCATGCCATCGGCGCTGACCGAACCCGACATTTCGGTGAAGTGATGAGCCTCGACCACATCGCCATTCTTGACGGTGACGAAGCTGACCGATGACGCCTCAGGCACAAGAGTCCAACTGTCCGGGGTCTGCGCAGGCGGCGAACAGGCCGCAAGGACCAGCACGAGGGCAAGGGACAGGAATCGAATGAGGGGGTTGAACATGAGAGCGCTCCGTGATGCTTTGCAGGCGATGGATTGTCCCTAACATGATTTGGAGCGCAAGCGCGTGACCCATTACCGCAATGTCGCCGTTTTGATGTTCGCCGTCGCCCTGATGCAGGTCGCTATCGGATCGTTGGGCGTTGTGCTGCCGCTGGCCATGGCGGCGGAGAACTGGTCGGGGCTCGCCATTGGTTTCGTCGCGGCGCTCTACGCCGCAGGATTTCTGACCGGAGCCTTCTTTGCGCCGGGCTTTATTGCACGCGTCGGTCATATTCGCGCCTTTACGGCGGCCGCTGGGCTTGCCGCCGCGTCTACACTGATGCTTGGGCTCGGCACGGACATCATCGCGTGGGGCCTGTCGCGCATGGTCTTTGGCGCGTGCAGCGCCCTGCTGTTTGCGGTCGCGGAAAGCTGGATCGCCGATGCCACGCCTGCCCATCAACGCGGCAGTGTGATTTCGGCCTATCAAATCGCCGGGCGCGCCGGGATTGTCATCGGGCCGTTTCTGGTGGCGATGGCCGTCGATCTGCCCCAGGCCTTCATCATTTGCGGCATCTTTGCCGCGCTCGCCCTGGTGCCGGTATCGGCCACACATCGCGATCAACCCCGACCGCCCGGCACATTTCCCGCCGCCCCCTGGTCGCTTCTCAAAGCCGCACCGGCGGCGGCGATCAGCGTGTTTTTCGCCGGCTTCATCAATACCGGCGTCCTGACCTTCCTGCCAATCTGGGCGGAAAATCTCGGGCCCGACACCGCGACAAATGGATTTGGTGCCGCCGCGCTGGTGATGGGCGTGATCTATATTGCCTCCATGGGCCTGCAATGGCCGGTCGGGCGTCTGTCCGACAGCGTCGACCGGCGCATGGTGATCGCCGGTCTGGGCGCCGGGTCGGCCTTCGCCGCCCTGATCCTGACGGTGCTGGTCAATCCCGGCCTGATTGCGGGCATGGCCTTGATCGGTCTGTGGGGCGCCATGGCCATGTCGCACTATGGCATTGCCGTGGCCCATGCCGCCGACCGGGTCGCATCAACCGATCTGCCCGCCATGACGTCAGGCCTGCTGATGGCCTGGGGCGCCGGTTCAATTGTCGGTCCACTGATGGCGGGCGGGCTTTATGCCACCCCCATCGGCATGCGCGGTGTCTTCCTGTTTGCCGCGCTGGGCGGCGTGGCGCTTGCCGGTCTGATGTTCCTGCGCAATCGAAACCGCGCCGCGCCCGACCCGGTGGACCGCGAACCCTTCGTCAATGTGCAGGCAACCTCGGCCGCACTGACCGAAGCCCATACCGACGACACTGATTTCGAACCGTCCTGGGAACCCGATGACATGAAGATGTAGGGCGAACGTTGTGGTTCAGGAAATTATCGAGCCATTTTCAAAATGATAGTGCTGCTGCCGCGCAGATGTGAAGCCGCCGACCCAGGCGGGAGAACAATGTTTGGGGGTTTTGGGTTCGAACCACTCCATCTTGATCGCATGATCATAAACCAGTTCATCGAGTGGATACTCGGTCAACGTTCCCGTTAGCTGCCATTTCGAGATTGCGGCCAACGCGGAATCCATGTTGCTGAATATGCCGCCGGGAAATTGTGAGTTGCTGGCATTGATGACCCAAACGGTTGCCGTGTCAGACATGCATCTACCTCGGTTCCATCGTGTCAATTTCCTGAAAAATGAAGAAGATGTGCGGAGAGCAATTCAACCCCTGCGCACAGATAGCATCAAACTCCAAGTCCAAAACATACACATTCTGACCGGTCTCTCCCGCATACTGTCCC
>CAXBKM010000033.1:0-11530 GCA_963976265.1 uncultured Maricaulaceae bacterium | reverse complement strand
GCCACCGCGTACATCATCCAGCAAGAGCTGCGCCGTCGTTTTCAGCTTCGTATCGGTCGCATGTCGCGTGAGGGCCGCCAGTGCCGGTTCAATACTCAAACCTGCCGCTGTCAGAACAGACATTTCCCTGGCCAGGCGTGTGGCCAGCTTTGCCGCGCCGCGCACCGGTTTGGGCGCGCGGGTATCACGCGCCAGCTTGACGGCGATAGGCGTCAGGCCGCGCGCGCTGGCCGATGCCGCTGCGGCTGCGCTGTCGGCTGCGTCGATGCGAACAATTTCCTCGGCACCGTCAAATGATATGGCGCGAACGGCGAATTCGGGCATGGCTCTATAGCCCCCCCAGAACGCGGACGGCCTCGTCCACACTGGTTATGCCCGCTTCGACCTTGGCGCGGGCATCATCACGGATGGAGGCCATTCCGGCCTTGCGGGCCAGGGATTCAATGTCACCTGAAGACACACCATCTTTCAGGGCGTCACTGATTGCGCCTTCAACTTCCACAAATTCAAACACGCCGGTCCGACCGCGATAACCGGTATTGTCGCAGGCTGAACAGCCCACCGCTTCATAGGCCGATTTGAGGCCTTTGGGCGGTGCCGCGGGTTTGCGGCAATCCGTGCACAAAATACGCAAAAGGCGCTGGGCAATCATCAGGCGCAGAGTCGAACGCAACAGGGCGGGGTCAACGCCCATATCGATCAGGCGCGGCGCGGCCCCGGCGGCGGTATTTGCGTGAACTGTCGCCAGAACGAGGTGACCGGTTAGCGCGGCATTGACCGCGATCTCGGCAGTTTCGCCATCGCGCAACTCACCCACGACAATAACATCAGGGTCATGGCGAAGGACTGACCGCAGGACATGGGCAAAGCTCAACCCGATGGCTGAATTGACGGCAATCTGGTTCACGCCATCGATCTGGTATTCGACAGGATCTTCAATCGAGACCAGTTTGCGTGACGGCGCGTTCAAGCGGTCCAGAGATCCGGCCAGGGTTGTGGTTTTGCCTGACCCGGTGGGCCCTGAAACCAGAATGAGTCCAAAGGGCGCTTCGAGATGATGCTCCAGCAGGGCCCGATGCGCCCAGGACAGGCCGACATCATCAAGTTTAACCTCGGCGTCGCGATCCTCCAGCAGTCGAATCGTGACGCTTTCACCATGCGCGGTCGGCGCTGTTGCGATACGCAAATCCAGCGCACGGCCCGTTACAGCAATACGCGCGCGCCCGTCCTGCGGGCGGCGACGCTCGGCGATATCGAGGCCGGCCATGATTTTGATACGGCTGGCAACAAGGCGCGCCATGTGCGGCGGCGGCGCGGGTCGTTCCTGCAAGACACCATCGATCCGAAACCGCAAGCGCATATGGTCACGGAAGGGTTCGACATGAACATCGGAAGCGCGGCGGCCGAGTGCATCGGCCAGTATATCCGTCACCAGGCGGACCACGGGGGCTTCGCTGGCCAAATCCTTGAGATTGTCGGCATCGGCATCGTCACCGCTCAATGAAACGGCACCTGGCGCGTCTGTTCGTGCGCCATAGAGCCGTGCATGGGCGGCTTCGATATCGGTAAAAGCGGCAATGACAAGACGTACCGACTTGCCTGACGCCAGGGCAACGCCCTCAGCCGGCGCCGGGTCGGTCGGGTCTGCGACCGCCAGGGTCACAACCGTGTCGGTTTCCTCAATCGGCAAAGCCAGGCCATGCGCAAGGAATTCAGGGGCGACATCACCGGCCGGGACGCTCTCGCTTGGGAAATCTGACCCGGCGACAATATCCAAACCGGTTTCGCCAGCCAGAGCATCGACAATCGCGCGGTCGGAGGCGGCCCCGAGACGGCGCAAGGCGCGCGCCAGTCGCTCACCGGTTTGCGCTGCGAGCTTTCGCGTACGCTGGGCATCGGCCTCGGATAGTCCCGCGACCCGGTACAGCCAATCTGAATGTGCGAATTCGTCCACGCTAAATCACCCGATTTTTCATGATGGTCCGCAGATGTCGCACGATGTGGTCGGTTGGATAATCGCTGACATTTTCAACCACTTCATTCCACTCATAAAGGCGTGGCATACCGATTGGGTTTGAGGTCAAAACCTCACGTTTGAGAAATGGAAATCCGTCCAGGATCATCTCGTCCCAGAAAAAATGGCAGGGATTCATCGGTGCGCCGGCATCGGCAAAATGCAACATGTGCTCAAGCAGTTTTCGATGGGATTTGGGCAGGTCCTTGTTGTCCAGAATGCCCTTGTCGCGAATGGTTGCGGCAAATTTGGTGACGAGCGCACGATATTGCCATGCCGAGGCACAACGCAAACCGGCCTTTTCAAACCGGCTGGTCAATCCAACCTCAAGATTGCGAATGACCCAGGATTTTGACTGGACATGAATCCAGTTGTCCCAAAGCTGTTTGACAAAATCACTTTGCAGGGCGGTTTTGTGAAACAACAGGAAATAGCTCTGCAAATGCCATTTTGCGTCCCAGCTGTCAGTCATTCCCCATATATCCGCTTTAGCGGCGTCCATACGCTTCAAGACAGGGGGGAGCGCCTGGAAAGGTCCATAGACGCTGTCATTCAGGACAATGAGCGAGTCCAACGCATCATATTCGGGCACGAGCTGAATACCGTCGCGATAGGCGCCAAAGTCATAGCCGCGATTTTTGCGCCAAACGACAAGTGCGCAATGCTCAGCGGCACGCCGGGCGTCATTGTCTGAAAATTTTGGACTGTTGGAAACCAGAATGACCGCACGGCCGGCTGCGTGCAGCGCCTTCATATGATCAATCAGGAAGTCATGAATTTGACCCTTGGTGTCATAGGTCACGAGGATGGCAACGTGATTTTGGCCATCAAGCGTGTGTTTTCCCGGCCAAGTCGATTTGACCATGGAACGATGGCCTACCAACGCAGCAATCGCCCATGAGGTCCATTGCGCGAGGTAATCCTTGCGGTCTCGCTGGTCGAACACCCATCGCCAGGGCCATTTCAAGGGTCGCAAAAAACTGCGCAAAGTCACGATCATCTGACCTTTCAACTAGTCGGCTACAGCGTTGTAGCGCTCAAGCGTTGCAAAACGCGAGCCTAATACCGCTCGGATTGTCGCAATGTCATAGTCATTTGAAGACAGAAGGCGCTGTGCGCACTGTTTTGCCCGGAAATCACGTCCCTCGGCCTCCAGAGACTCGATCTCGGCAAACCGCGCCTCGATTATGGTGGGGCTGTCAGCCCGGGCCATGATCCTTGCCATGGCGTCGAAACGCGCCTGAAAAGCGTCGCGTTCTGATTCAACATCCATGCCGGAGGTGGCCAAATCATACCACCGCGCAGCCTGTGTCACATGCCCGGCTTGTTCGGCGCGAATACCCAGGGCACCTGCTGCAAATCCGTCAGTCGGCGTCAGTTTTTGATCAAGATCCGCTTTTTTCAGCAACATGGCGCTGACCATGACGGCCAATGGCTCCACCGCGTCACCCTGTCCGGTCAGAACACCATCGGCATAAACACGCAATTGCGTCTCTTCCCAAAGATCGGGTGGTAAATCAGGCGCATGGGCCGCTGCCGCCAAAACTTCGCGGGTTGCCTTTTCCGGATTGTGGTTCACAGCAAGCAGGGCGGCGTGCAAGGCGGCGCGTCTGCCGACATCTTCGGTTTCGCGGCAGGCGGCAAACATGGCTTCAAAAACGTCGCCGAGCGTTTTCGCGGATCGGTGGCAGGCGCGGTATGTGGCTTCAGCCAGCAATCGATCGCCAGAGTTTTCGTGCAGGCGGGCCGCGTAAAAAAGGGCAATTGCGAGATTATAGGTCTGACTGGCGGCGAATTTTCGAAGGGCACGCCCCCGGTTCTTTTCAGGCAGGACAAATACAGGCCGAATCGTATCTGGCGCTCCCAAATCAAAGCCATAATCCTTGCGCCAGCGAGTTGTCAGATCGCCCAGCGCATCCTTCGCATCGGCCCATTCCCCGCTGTGAACGCATTCCTTGAGATAACGGACGGAAAATCCGGCATGCAGGGTCGGATCTGATGCCAGATCGTCGCGGCGGTCCCGCAAATATTGCCGAAAAACATGACGGTCGGACTTGGCCGAAAAATCGACATCGATCGGCGTGTAGGATGCGACCGCATAGAGTGTTTGATCGCGCGCCACCACTTTTACATGGGTCATGCCTGCGCGTTTCAAAGCCAATTCCAGCCCGTTGGCCGTGAAGATAACGAGGTGATGGCCGGCGACTATGATGGGGCGAAGCGTATCATCGGAGGCATCTGCGTGGACGGCACCCGCATCCGGTGTTGTGACAACAACCGCGCCATTTTTCGAAACGGCAGATACCAGGGCTGACAAAAATGGATCTGGATCCGGTACATGCTCAATGACTTCAGAGCTCAAAACGCGATCAAAGGGTCCGTTCGGCAGCGGGTTTTCCGCGCTTAGATATTCTGGAAGATGGTTGTGTCCCAGATCGGCAGCGCCTGTGCGCGCGATAAAGGACGGATCTATATTGGCCGCACGCCAGCCCAGAGCCCGGGCGGCGAAATCTACCGAAAATCCGTATCCGCCCCCGACTTCGAGATAGGATTGCACACGATCGGGATCTGCCCAGGCCAGCGGCGCGATCATGGCATCAAGCCCGGCGCCGACTTCGACATAGAATTTGCGGGCGATGTCAGCGTCTTTCCGGCTTTCATATTCAAAGACGGGTGCATCAGGATAATGCAGCGTGCCGCACGCTCCACATTCGTAGAGCGCGTAACGCTTGCGGGGCTCAAAGGGTGGTGACGCATCAAGCCGTTTTTCCATCACGGATGTTTGCGCGCAGGCCGGACAACGCAAACTGCGAAAGCCATCATCGCGCCAGACAACCCACGGCTCGACCCACAGCTTTTTGCCTTGTTTGACCGCAGCTGTTCGCCGCGGGCGTATGGTGAGAGACGATATTGCCATCAGAGTATCAGTTTAGCCTTCTAAATGCCCGGAGCGAAGGGGAATTGGTTGATGAGATAGGCTATGAATATACCCAGCGCCAAACCGGGACCAAACGGCATGGCGGTTTGTCCGGTCACGTTTCGCCCCAGCAATGCCAGAATGGCGACAAAAACCAGCGTGCCGCCCGCGCCAATCGCAACAATCCAGGGCAGGGCATAAGCCCCGCACCAGGCGCCGCCTGCGGCGAGTAATTTCGCGTCGCCCATGCCGATACCATCGCGGCCCCGGAAATTTTTGTAGGCCCAGGCCAATCCGGCCAGGGACGCATAGCCGATGATCACGCCCAGGGTTGCGCCGATCAATCCCGCCCCGCCGCCTGTCAGATAGCTCGCGCCAAGACCAAGCGGAATCAGGCCAAGCGTCACAAAATCGGGCAAAAGATGTGTCCGGGCGTCCACGAGAGCCCCAAACAACAATACCCAACCCAGGCCGACGGCGAGCCAGGTTGTTGCGCCATTTGTGGTGATGACGGCGGCGAGCGCGATCAGCAGTGCGAGTATTTCACCAATCGGATGACCTGGCCAAATAGCGGCTTTGCAATGCCGACACTGTCCTTTCTGCCGAACAAAACTGATGACCGGAACAAGCTCGGCAATGGTCAATCCATGTCCACATTCAGAGCAGCGTGACCGCCCGTTCAGAATCTCGCTCCAATTGGGCCACGCCTGAGACGATGCCGTCAGAAAGCTGCCAATGAACAGCGATCCGGCCACCAGAAACAGGTCGGAATAGGCAATCACTCGCCTGCTTCAGGTCTCAGTAATTCCATACGATTGCGAATGTCTTCGGTGATCGCGGATGCTTCTTCATCATTGGTGATGACGCGGGGCGTCAGGAAGATCAGCAATTCGGTCCGCTGTGTGGTAATTTCCGTTGAGCTGAGCGCATCGCCGATAAAGGGTATATTGGCAAGGCCGGGAATGCCCCGCCGTCCGGAATCACGACTTTCGTCGATCAGCCCGCCCAGAATTATCGTCTGGTTTGACCGTACAGAAACGGTCGAGGAAATACGCCGTGTCGAGATCGTCGGGGTCAAGTCACCGGTCGAGGCGCTGGCCGAGACGTTGGACACTTCCTGGTCGATTTCCAGCGTGACCAGGCCGGTTGAGCTGACGCGCGGTGTCACGGTCAGGATCACGCCGGTATCCCGGAATTCGATATTGTTCACGACCGGCGAGTCCGTATTGACAACCGAGTTGGAAGTCCGCGTGACGATCGGTACTTCATCACCGACCTGGAATTCAGCCGTTTGATTGTCGAGCACCATAACTGAAGGCGATGAGACCACGGTCAGATCTGTTACATTGGATAGGGCATCAATCGCGAGCCGTGCATTCTCGCCGCTCTCAAGCAGAAAATTAAATCCCGGGAATATTCCGTTGGCATCAAAGCCACTGCTTCCAAATCCGCCGCGACCACTGTCGCCCACACCATCAATCCCGTTCGTTTCGAAAAAGAACTGAACGCCGTAGCGCAGCGTGTCATTCAGCGAGACCTCTGCGATCAGGGCATCGATCAGGACCTGGGCCGGGGCGCGGTCAATCGATTCCAGCGCGCGCTGGATCAGCGCCTGGCCCGCGGGGTCCGCCAATACCAGAAGCGCATTATTGATCGGATCTGCGATGACACGGACGGCGCCGTTCGGGCCCGCCGGAGCGGCCGTGCCTGCACTGTCAGTTGAGGCGGCCGCCAAATCGGGCGCGACCCCACCGTCTGCCGATGAGCGGTCATTGAAAAGCTGGTTGAGAAGATCGGCTGTTGCCTCGGCTTCACCATTTTCAAGGAAGTAGGTTCGAAGTGTTGAACCGCCAGGTCCGCCAATATCAAGGCGGGCAATCCATTCGCGGACCCGGTCGAGCAAGGCCGGGCTCGCCGCGACAGCCAGAATGGTATTGAGCCGTTCAATCGACTGAAGGCGCAATGCGCCGCTACTGGCCCCGTCTGCGCTGGACTGAAACAGGGCTTCGACCTCACCCACGACATCTTCTGCGGTCGCATTGGCCAGGGGGATCATCGCCACCGACATGCCGGACATCCAGTCAACATCGAAGGCGGCTGCCGCAGAGGCTGCATTGCGACGCTCGGGCGCTGTGCCCAGAATGATCAGGACATTGCGCGCCGCGTCAGCGCGAAGCGCACCTGGGCGCGTCACAACCGATTCCATGAGCTGGCGCATATTATTGGCTGAAACATAGCGCAGCGGAATGACCGAAATGCCCCAGCCGGGACGCGCGATCTCTGACAGGCCTGCCAGGCCCGATGTCATGGCTTCACCGGCAGGCATTATACGATACACGCCGTCAGCTTGAACAATGGCAGCGTTGTTAACCGCCAGTGACGCTTCAAACAGCGCCATCAACCCATCGCGGGAAAGTGGTCGCGGCGTTGTTGCGGTGATGCGCCCCTGTACGCGTGGATCAATGAGATAGGGCTCGTCGAGCAGATCGCCCAAAATTGTTTGTGCCGCCTCGTCAACACGCGCATCTGCAAAGCTGACAGTATAGGCGCCGCTTTCCAGTCGGCTGGCTTGAGCGGCGGGCACGGCAATACGTGGCCCGGTCGCATAATCAATTCGTTCCTGAGCGCCCGCATTTGTTTGAGATTCTGCAATCGTCTCGGAATCGCGGCTTTCACTGCGATCAGGCGGTTGCATGTCTTGCGGTGATGGAATGCGCGACAATGGGTTAATCACGACATCGCGCGGTCCCATGCCAGAACAGGCAACGACCGTCGACGCCAGTAAAACGACCAGAACCTTGCGCGCTAACATGTTCACCAAGGCCATCGGCCATACTCCGCAAAAACCATAATCTTCAACACTAAAGCAAAAACCGGAACAACACCCAATATATTGCACCCAAAAACATGAAACGGTTTTCATCGACGACAGATCTAATCGCGTCCGCCTGACGCATCAATCTCGGCCCATCGCTGTTCGTACTCTGCATCGCGAAGCACACGGTCATAGCCTTGCGCGCGCCAAAGCGTGAAATCACGCGAGTGGCCACCCCCCAGATCAATCGAGATGGATCCAGCCGGTTCAAAACGGTCAAAATCATCGCGCATCCGCGGGACATCATAGGGACGCTCGGAAACAACGAGCACGTTACCGGTAAAGTCGTCGGGCAGGGGCCATGTCATGTCCGCATGATTATGGGCGCCGCCATAACGCCGCCACATGTAAATCGGCGTCTCAATCGCCGCGCCATAGCGTTGCATTTGATGGAAGACATTGCGGTCGTCAAACATCAATGCGTCGACATCCGCGTCTTGACTGGCCTGAGAAATTGCATTGGCAGACGCCTGCCAGCCGCGTACCCGTTTGAACGAATTGGCGGCTCCAATATCATTGGCCCATTGCGGTTGCAGGGCCGCAGCCATGAAGACCATACCCGCAAAGGTCGCCATCGCAATCGATAGATAGAGAAGGATTTGTCGCCATTTGCGGCCATCCAGAAGGACAAGGGTGACAAGGACGGATCCTGCCACATAGGCTGAGGCCGCCCAATTGGCGTGGGCGCGGCTGATGAAGGCCTGGAATGAGACGACAATCAGCGCTGGCAACAGATATAGCGCCAGTAATCGCACCGGATTGCCATCAAATCTGAGCGCGCGGCGCAAAGACGCGATCGCGGCAAAGATCAATACGAGAAAGAGTGCAGGGCCAAAGACGCCCAATTGTGCAGTAATGAATTCCGCCATTTCGTTGAAATGAAACAGGCTCCCGCCCCAATTGGCGTTGGCGGCCGTATGTTGCAGTGTCGCAAACTCGTTGGAGGCATTCCAAAGCAGGTTTGGCAGTAAAATCAGGACGCCGATAATGGCTGCCAGCGCGCCTTTGAGCGAGACGAGCGCGCGCCGCGCGGGCGGATCGATCAGAATGGCCAGTCCGGTTCCGATGACGAAATAAATCATCGCGTATTTGGCCAGAAAGCCGAACCCGATGGCGCAGCCCAGCAAAACAGCCATGGGCCAACTGGACTGATCACGCAGGCGCGTGGCCGCAAACAGGCCGGCAGCCCAAAAACTCATCATCACGGCATCGGTGGAAATTATGCCGGACGAGAGAAAAACCGCAGGCATGGTCAAATATACAATCGCGGCCCAAAACCCGGCCCGCGGTCCAGCCAGTTGTCGTGCGGTCAGCATGATGAAGCTGGCCGTTACGGCGTGAAAAAGAGGTGCGGGCAGCCGGATGGCAAAATCGGACACGCCCAGTATGGCCGTCGAAACGCCGATCGCCCAGGCGATCAGGGGTGGTTTGGAAAAATACCCCCAGTCGAATTCTCGTGACCACACCCAGTATTGGGATTCGTCCGGGTAGAGTTCCACCTGGCTTAGGGCGAGAGCTGCGATACGCAGGACGGTAACGATGACGATCAGGACGATGGACCACAGGGCCCAGTCGGCCGCATTCGGTGAGGTGGAATGGTTTGCTGTTGCCGTTTCAACCATTGTTCGCGCGGGCCTCACCTCTGGGTGTCGTAATAAAGTCGCAGTTCTGATCGAATGCACACCGACAGATCGATGGATATCAACAGAGTCATGCACCGTTCTAGCGCCGCGCAACGGTCCTGTCTTGCGATTCTTCCAACAGGTGCATGTCTCTGCGCGATTCGAGTCGTCCAACGGCAATACGTATACAGATTTTGGATATCCACGGCCGAATCCGGCACTGTCGTAAAACCTTCACAGACTCGTCACAGAAGCGTTGACACGCGGGTCTAGATGCCACCCTGAACTTAGAAAAAGCGGGGCATTGGTGCCCTGTCTTGTTGCGGTCGTCAGTGGGGGTTCAACTCAGGCCATGTCACTTTTTAGAAAATTCGCATACAGCGCGGCTACGGTCGCCCTTCTCGCCTCGGCTCCTGCCGCGGTTCATGCTCAACAAACGACATCAAATCTCCGTGGCTCGGTTGCGGGTGATGATGGTTCGGTGGTTTCGGGCGCATCTGTCGTCATCGTCCACAGCCCATCGGGTACGGCGACTGTGACCTCAACGGGTCCAAATGGTCGCTTCAGCGCAGCTGGCCTGCGTGCCGGCGGTCCCTATGTTGTGACCATCACGGCGGACGGTTACACGCCAGAACGCCTTGAAGGCATTTTTCTGGGCCTTGGTGGCGCGACCAACGTTCCTGTCATTCTGGGAACAGGTGGTGCGACGGACGTTATTGTTGTGACCGGCCAGGCCTTGAACCTTGGAAGTCTGGCGACCGGGCCGAGCGCTCGCTTTAACGCCGATGATATTGACGGCCTGCCAAGCATCAGCCGTGACCCGCGCGACATTGCGCGCCTGTCGCCATTTGCGAATATCGATGCCGAAAATGGTGATGCGATTTCACTGGCCGGTGCCAATAACCGCCTGAACTCATTCACCCTTGACGGTGTTGCGCAAAACGATGTGTTCGGTCTGAACGCATCAGGCTTCCCGTCTGAAAACCGCGGACCGGTATCCATCGATGCACTGGAAGCATTGTCGGTCGAAATTGCGCCTTATGATGTGCAATACAACAACTTCACCGGTGGTACGATCAACGCGGTCAGCCGCTCCGGTACAAATGAATTCCATGGGTCTGCCTATTATTTCTTCACCAACCAGGACTTCATTGGTGATCGCACAGAAGACGTAACGCTAGGCACATCGGATTTCGAAGAAACCACATTTGGTGCCACGCTTGGCGGGCCGATCATTCAGGATCGCCTTTTCTTCTTTGCCAGCTATGAGCGCTTCAACCGCACCCAGCCGCTTGATCGCGGCCCAGTCGGCGGCCCACCAGCGCTGAATGTTGAAAATGGTGTCACACAGGCTGAAGTCGATCAGATCCTCGGCATAATGCAAACCGTCTATGGTTTGAACCTGACGAACTTCAACGAGGCCAATCTGGACAATCAGGACGAAAAATTCCTGATCTCCCTGGACTGGAACATCAACGAAGATCACCGTGCCAAATTCACCTATAACTCGTCTGAAGGCGGTTCGGTTCAGGAACGCTCTGACCAGGCTGACATTGGCACACCGTCAACATGGTATAACCGGGCCGAAGAGCTTCAGGCTTACTCCCTGCAAGTGTTCTCGGACTGGAATGAGAATCTCTCCACGGAAGTTCGCCTGTCCTACTCGACTCAAGACACACAGCAAGCTGCGGTCGATGGATCGGATTTCGCACAGTTTGATATCGTTACGCCAACCGGCGGTACGGTTTCTGTGGGTCCTGACTTCTTCCGCCACGCCAACGAACTGGCCAACGAATTGTTCCAGTTGAAAGCGCGTGCCGAGTATGTCTATGGCGACCATCTGCTTTCGGTTGGTTTCGAGCGCAGCGCCCAGGATGTTTTCAACCTGTTCGTTCCGGGCTCTGAAGGCAGCTACGATTTTGCATCGATCAACGATTTGCAAAACCGCACAGCCTCCAGCCTCTTCTATCAAAACGCCGTCACGAATGATGAAAACGATGGCGCTGCCAGCTTCGGTTACGCGGTCAATTCCTTCTATGCGCAGGATGAGTTCACTGTGAACGACTTCCTGACGCTGACCTTTGGTCTGCGTTATGACACGT
>CAXBKM010000032.1:0-11563 GCA_963976265.1 uncultured Maricaulaceae bacterium | reverse complement strand
CAGCCTGTCCTGTCGGCTCGCGGTTTAGCAGGAAGCTGATATCGCCCTGCTTGTAGCGAACAATGTCTTTGGTTTTGTGCTTGGCCACGGGTGTGAAGCCCAGACTTGTGAACAGGGCCTCAAGCACTGACGCATCAGGGCCGGTATATTCAACGAATTCAAAACCGTCGGTTCCAAGTGGATTTTCAAACAAATCGGCCATGTGATCTCCTTTACGGGGCAGCCGAATGGACGAGGCCATCGGCGCAAAAAATGGTGTCACACGGGAGATGCCGGAAAATAGTATCATTTGCAACTAAATTGTCGGCTCGACGCTGGCCCCCGATACGCGGTATCGAGTGGCATGATCCCGGTTTTCAATCCCTCAGAGCCGCACCTGATCCCGATTGATGGGTCTGACGCCGGTTTTCCAATCCGCCGCATTTTTTGTGTCGGGCGCAATTATTCCGATCACGTCAAGGAGATGGGCGGCGACCCGGCACGTACCAAACCGATTTTCTTTATGAAGCCAGCCGAAGCCTATTCGCCGGGCGGCATCGATATCGCCTATCCCAGGGCCACAGCCGATCTGCACCACGAAGTCGAACTGGTTATCGCCATTGGTCCGGGCGGCGAGATTTTTGGTTCGGCGGTTGGCGTTGATCTGACCCGCCGTGATCTTCAAGCCATCGCCAAGGCCGCGAGCGCACCGTGGGAATCAGCCAAGGCATTTGAACGATCAGCGCCCATCGGCCCGATCACACAGGGCAAGGTACCCGCACACGGCGCAATCTGCCTGTCCGTGAATGGCGCGCTTCGACAGAATGCCGACCTCAACACCATGACGCGATCAATTCCTGAATTATTGCAGGATTTGTCGGAATTGTTTGAACTGCAAGCCGGTGATTTGATCTTTACCGGAACGCCGGCCGGTGTATCGGCGCTTCAACCAGGCGATTCTGTGAAGGCCGAAATTGACGGGCTGAAACCTCTTGAATTTTCGATTCGACCATCACAGGAGACGCACAGATGAGCGTGACACTTTATGGCTATTGGCGCTCCAGCGCGGCCTACCGGCTGCGTATCGCACTCAATCTCAAGGGCGCGAGTTACCAACAGGTCTCGGTCAATCTGAAAGACGGCGAACAGACCGGCGAGGCCTGGCGCGCCATTCAGCCCCAGGGCCTTGTCCCGGTATTGGAGGTCGATGGCGAACGACTGGTGCAATCGCCGGCGATTCTGGAATGGATCGAGGAAAACTGGCCAGAGCCTGCGCTATTGCCCACCGACCCCATTGCGCGAAACCGGATCCGCGGATGGTGTGCCGTTATCGGTTGCGACATCCATCCCTTGCAGAATTTGCGTGTCCTGAAAGCTGTAAGCAGCGATCTGGGCCAGGGTCCGGACGGTATGAAGGCCTGGGCGCAGCGCTGGATGAGTTCAGGCCTTGTTGCGCTGGAAGCCATGGTAAGCGATGCGGCCTTGCCCGGCGATTATCTGTCGGGCGACACGCCCGGCATGGCCGATATCTATCTGGTGCCGCAAATGTACAATGCGCGGCGTTGGGGCGTGGATTTATCGATTTGCCCGACCCTCACGGCAAAGGCTGCCGCGGCGTGTGCGTTGCCCGCCTTTGCCGACGCCGAGCCGGAAAACCAGCCCGACGCCGTTGATGGCGCCTAGGCCGGTGTTGGCGGCGTCGGCTCTGACGATTTGCGTTTCAGCATGGGCTGAAGCTTCCAATAGGTCAGCGAACGCCACACCCATTCCATCGGACCAAAGCGGAACCAGCTCAGCCAGAGCGGCGAGATGATCAATTGCGCGATCCAGACGGCCACGACGATCTGGAACTGGTCAATCCGCTCAACTGTCCCGAACAGACCCAGCCCTGGCGGGCCGACGAAGATGAAGGTCATGACCAGCGTATGGGTCAGATAGTTTGTGAAGGCCATGCGGCCAACGGCGGCAAGGGGCTTCAGGAACAGGTTGAAAATCCCGACCTTGCAAATGAGCATGATCGTCGCGGCATAACCCAAAGCCACAAACAGGCTCGCCACATAATTGGCTGACATATGCAGCCACATCTCTGAAATTGAGAAATCAGTCGCGATGGCATGCGTACCGCTCCACCACGCCAACGGCAGGCCGATACCCAGACCGATTGCTGCGGCGATGAGATAACTCATCAGGCCCCAGCGCAATGTCAGGAAACCGGTCTTGTAGAGCGCCATGCCAAGGAACATGACGCCAATGATCCGACCTGAGAAGAATATGGCCGTCATGACCTGACCAATGGCTGTAATGAAAGCATTGAATGGCAAGCGGTCCAAAAAGCCGGCCTGATACATTGCGACATTCTCAGCCAAGTCTTCCGGGCTCGCCGCCATCCCAACTGCCACGGGGTCGGCACCATCGGGTATGAGATTGAATGACGCGAAAATTCCAGCCATCAGCACGCCGGTCAGTGTAACCAGGCTGGCGCCCAAAATTGCCAGGCCGCGTGCCGACATATTGCGCGCCATAACCGCCAGCATCCCGCCGAGCGCATAAGGGACAAGGATGTCGCCAAACCAGAAAACATAGGCATGGATCATCCCGATCAACAAAAGCCAGAGCATGCGCCGATAGTGAATTTTTGTACTGGCCGCTGGGTCATTTCCCAGCATCAGCAATATTCCGGCGCCAAACAGGGCCGAGAAAATCGTGATGAATTTCATTTCAAAGAAGACGTGAGCGTAGAACCAGACATCCAGATTGGCCCCGGTCAGATCCATGTGCGCGGGCGGATACTGATAGGCCCCATTATACATGGCAAACGCCTGGATATTCATCATCAGAATACCCAACACGGCGAGACCGCGCAGCGTATCGATATTCTCAAACCGGTTCGATTGCGGTTGTGCCGACATCTTTAAAACTCCCCCACGTCAAATCTGCCGCGCAAATTGCCTGACTTCGTGCGCAATGGGAAGCTGCCTTACCAAAGTTTCACGCAAAAACACCGGTTTGTGAGTTGCCGAGCGACCACCGAAAAGCGCATAAGGCTACCTAGTGCGATTTGGGTCCGCGCTGTTGTGAGGGATTATGATCCAGATATTGGCCAGTATTGTTGAATGGATTGCCTTGGCAGGCCTGTCCCTGCTCGGCGTCGATTACAAGCAGACAGCCCAATGTGACATTGCTGAATCGGCTTATGAAACGATTGAATATATCGTCATTGCCGACGATGACATCTGGTTGGCCCCGGAACATGAAGGTATCGACGCCGTCGGAGTATGTGACGATAGCGCCGTGCCGGAATTCATAGCGGAACCCGGCAGCACTCCGATCGTCACTGAAATCTGACGCCAGCAGCATATCAGACTGCAAATCGCGTTTTACTGATGTATAAGACAAGGTCCGGACACGAATTTGTTTCGTGCCCCTGATATTGCCGCACGCCCGGACCGGAAGAAACGCATTCATGGCTCAAAACACCCAAGACCACACCGACGACGCGATTGCCGTTGCGCTCAGCGATCCTGACGCTGGAGCACCGCCTGCTTACGCCAATGCCGAGCCCCTTTCTGGAATGCCGAAACCGCCGCGCCGCAGCGGTATTGCATGGGCCGGAATTGTCGCGGCGCTGATCTGGGTTGGCGGTGCGGTGGGCTATCTGATCGGTTATGCCGGTATTGATCTGTCGACCAACATTCTGGCGACACAGACCCCGGTTCAACTCGCCGGCATGGCGGTTTTCGCCATCGCGCCCGCACTCCTGTTTGTGTTTTGCGGATTTATGGGTCGCGAGCTGGCGCGCGCCGTGGATCGCACACGCGGTATCGATGCCGCTATTCATCGCCTGTCTATTCCTGCTGACGCCGCGCATGGCGAAGTCCGCACCCTCGCCCATGCCGTGACGGGCGAAGTCGACCGCATCAATTCGGCTCTGGAAAGCGCTTTGGCACGCCTGGCGGCCATGGAAGAAGTGATCGCCCATCACGCCGACACGCTGGAACGTTCAGCGGGCGATGCGCGCGATCGTGCCGAAACCCTGCTCGCCGGTCTGCGCGAGGAACGCGAAAAGCTCGGACAGGTCTCAGAATCACTCGACGACAAGGCCGCATTGATTGCCAATGCCATTGCCGATCAGTCCGGCATGGTCGTTGCGGCAACCGAACTGGCAGAACAGCACGCCGAGGATGGCGAAAAGCGTCTGCGCGCCGGGGCCGACCGCCTCGCCGAGGCCGGCATGGCCGTCATCGAAGGCAGCGAACGGGCTGTCGCGTCCATGGCGACCCAGGGCGAACGCATGCACGAATTGACGCATACAATGCGCGAGCGGTCCGATGCGCTCGATGCGGCCTATCTGCGGCATCGTGATCGCCTGCAGGATGCGTCGGAAGTCCTGCGCAAGGAGCAGGAAAAAATCGCTGCCGCTCTCGACTTTCATCGCGCCGAACTGGAGGTCATGTCCACAACCGCCCGCGACGGCGCTGAATCACTCAACGCGGCGGCCCATGAAGGCGCCGATGCGTTCAAGGATACGGTTGACGCCGCCCTGGGTCGCGCCCGTGAAATGTCCAGTGTGCTGCGCGCCGAAACCGATGAGGCTTCAACCTCGCATCATCGCGCACTCGAAACGCTGAAGTCGGCCGCTGAACAGGCCCGCAAAGCGTCGCTGGATGCTGCAGAGGCGTTTGAGGACCAGACGCGCCTTGTCGCCGAACAGGTCGAATCGCTCAACGAAAAAGCCTTCGATACGGCGCAGCGGGCCGATGAGAACTTCAAGTCCCGGCTTGCCGACGCAGAAAAATTGACCGCGACAGCGGCCAATGCCGCTGATGATGCCTCCGAGGCGGTCCGCAAGCGCCTGCAAGGCGTTGTCGAGGCCGCGAAGGCAGAATCGCGGGCCGTGGAACGTGAAATTGAAGCGCTGACAGCCAAGCTCGCAGAATTGCCGGAAACGGCACATGCCCGCGCGCGCGAAACAGCTGACGCTCTGCGCCGCGGCCTTGAAGGGCTCAATGCGGCCGCCATGACAGCGGCTGACGAAGCCCAGGAAATCGACGCGGCCTTCCAGTCCCGTATCCGTCAGAATTACGAACTTTTGAGCGACTTCATGTTGCACATGGGATCAGTCGCAGGTGGGCGTCGTCCGCTCGATCTGGGTTCCAATGAAGTGCCTGACCCGCTCAGCCGTCGCGCGAAAGACGATGCCAAGCCAGCCTCGCGTGATGCATCTGTGCCCGAGGCGACAGAGACAGAATCTGAACCGCCAAGCGATGCCCGCCGCGAAAGCGTGGCCTTCCCTGAACGCGGTCGCGCGGTTGATCCAGGCTGGCGCTGGAAGGATCTCCTGGCAACCATGAATCCCGATGATGACACGGCGCAAAGCCCCCGCACGGCGCCTTCTGACTCAGACCGTCAAGACGCTGATACGCAAAGCGAACGCGATTAATTGGCGGCTGCAGCCTGAGCCAACGACGCCTGATCGGCTGCAATCTGATCAGCGGCCCAGCTGGCGATTTCCGACGCAGTTTCCTGTGCCGCCGCGTCGTAAGCGGCGACAATGGACCCGATCCTGTTTTCATTTGCGCGCGCCTGTGAACCGATCGCATCGACCGCCACGAGCCGTCGACCATCCAGTCGCACCAGACGAACACGAACACGGATCACCACGGTCGGAGCCACCTCATCACCATCACGATAGACAGCTTCAAAGGCCCGAATTTCGGTGTTCAGCTCATAGTCGACCAACACACCGTCTTCAGGGCGCGCGGCAGCCAGATCAGGCTCAAACGCATCGATGGATTCGACCACAAGATCCTGTACCAGGCGGGGCACGGGCGCGATCCATTTCGAGCCTTCGATAAAGGCGAGTTCACCGCGCGACATGGATATGGCAATATCATCACTCGACAGGGCGCGCGGGGTCAGCGGCATCTGGATCCGCACAACTGACTGTTCGGTTGAGAAACCACCCGAAGGTTCCGGCGCAGACAGGCGATAAATGGCGGCCGGTACTGTTTCAGGCAGCAGATTGACGCAACCCGTTGCCAGCATCGCCAAAAGTGAAACGGTTAAGGTTCGGACTGTCATTGGGGCACCTCCACAGTGCGGCGCGGCTCACCGGAAATGAAGCCCGACGGGTTATCTTCCAACTCAAGGGCAATGCGTTCCATGGCTGCAATCAGGCGGCGCAGATCGGTCGCAGCCAGGGTCAGGTCGTTCAAGCCTTCATCGGCAAAACGCTCAACCGCCGGACGAATAGCCTCCAGCATTTCAGCGGTTTCTATACTGGCCCGCTGAACTTCCAGCGCAGCCAGAGATGTATCGCGTGTCGCCTGGCCCAAATCGCCCTCGATCAGAACCGACGAATCCCGTGCAAATTGCTCCATGGCGATAGCCGCCGTCGACAGGTCACGTCCCGTCTGGTTAAGCGTGGCAATCGCCTCGCTCAATTCATCAATGAGGCGGTCATCTTCTGACAGGCTGTTGGTGATCGTGTTGATGTTTTCCAGCGTCGCCGCGATTTCCTGCAGGTTTTCCTCGTTCAGCAGGGCCGAAATGCGGATCAAGGCGCGGTTCGCCGCTTCGAGCACATCCTCACCGCCCTGGAACAGGCTTTCGAGCTGTGCCTGTACGGCAAAAATACGGGGCGGTCGCTGGCCGGGCGGACTGTAGAGGCGCGCCGATTCCGGCGAACCGCCGGTAATCTGGATATAGGCAAGCCCGGTTAAACCCTGGGGTTCAAGCTGGGCGCTGGAATCCACGCGCACCGGCGTTGTTGCGCTGACCCGGACGCGGGCAATCACCCGGTTCGGGTTTTGCGGATCCAGTTCAATTGTTGTGACTTCACCGACCTGAATACCGTTAAAACGAACTTCACCGGTTTCACGCAATCCGCGCACCGGGCCATCAAATACGATGTCATATTCGGCAAATTGCCGACCACCGCTGTAATTGCCCAGCCAAAGAATAAAGAAGCCCCCCGCCGCCACGAGGAACATCGCGAAAAATCCGACTAAAGCGTGATGTGCCTTGGTTTCCATGATCAGCCTCTTCTCGCTGCGGATGCAGCGCGTCCGCGTGGTCCGTGAAAATACTCCTGAATCCACGGATGGTCATGTTGCAGGAGTTCGTCGATGGGCGCCACTGCGGCGCACTTCTTGTCCGCGAGCACAGCCACGCGGTCACAAATCGCGTAAAGGCTGTCGAGATCATGGGTCACCATGAATACGGTCAGCCCCAACGCTTCTTTCAGTTCCAGAATGAGTTCGTCAAAAGCAGCGGCGCCAATCGGATCGAGCCCCGCTGTGGGTTCGTCGAGAAACAGAATATCGGGATCAAGTGCCAGAGCACGGGCCAGACCCGCGCGTTTTTTCATGCCGCCCGACAGTTCGGCAGGCAGTTTGGGGCCCGCCTCCGGCCCCAGACCGGTCAGCGCAATTTTCATGTCGGCGATCTCAATCATCAGATCATCGGGCATGTCGATATGTTCGCGCAATGGGGCCATGACATTCTCGCGAACGCTCAATGACGAGAACAAGGCCCCGCTCTGAAACAACACGCCCCAGCGGCTTTGCAAAGCGATGCGTTCGTCGTCCGTCATGCCGCCGAGGCGCTTGTTATTGAAATATATCTCACCGGCATCGGGCTGTTTCAGGCCGATAATTGTATTGAGCAGAACCGATTTGCCGGTCCCGGATCCGCCAACAAGGCCCAGGACCTCGCCGCGCCTGACCGTCAGGTTGAGATCATCATGGATGACGTGGCTGCCAAAGGCGGTCTTCAGGCTTCGCACTTCGATGAGATCGTCAGCCTCACTCATATGCCCAGCTCCAGATACATCATGGCAAACATCGCATCGACAATAATCACGGCAAATATCGACTGAACGACCGAGGCCGTCACATTGCGACCCAGCGATTCGACATCGCCGCCGACTTCCAGACCCTGCTTGCAGCCGACGATAGCGATGATCAGACCAAAGATGGGCGCTTTCGACATGCCGACCCAGAAATGGCTGATATCGATTGTGTCCTGAAGCCGCGACACGAAGAAGGCGGGCGAAATATCCAGAGCACTCCAGCACACCAGCAAACCGCCCAAAAGCCCCGCGAGCACGCCTGCAAAAGCGAGCAATGGCGCCATGATGACACAGGCGATGACGCGCGGAATCACCAGAGCTTCAAACGGGTCAATCCCCAGCACTTTCATCGCGTCGATTTCCTGCTGCATCTTCATCGACCCGATTGCCGCCGTGAACGCGGAATCCGATCGGCCCGCCAGCATGATCGCCGTGATCAGCACGCCAAATTCTCGCAAAACCGCCAGTCCGACTAGTTCAACGGTGAAGACCGAAGCGCCGAATGTCTCCAGAAGGTTGGCCCCCATAAAGGCCACGACGGCGCCGATGAAAAAGGATAATACGGCAATGATCGGCAGGGCGTTCACACCCGCCTCTTCCATCACGTAGAAAATCGGTGTGAGCCGAAAGCGCCAGGGACGTGCAACCGTCGACGCGAACACGATCAATGTCTTGCCCAGAAAGGCGAATGTGCTGATTGCTTCTTCCCACGCCGCCTCAAGGCCAAGCCCCACACGTTCGGCGGCACGAACAAAGCCAAAACGCCCCTGATCCATTTCAGGTTCGCAATTCATCGCCCGTTCGACGGTTTCTTCGATCAGCTTTCGCGCCGTCGGGTGGTCGCCGCGATAATGCCAGTCGCCATTCGGTTCCGCACACTCATATATGGTCCGTCCCAGCAGGAATGCACCCGACGTATCAATCCGTTCGATCTCGTTGAGTTCTATGACGACCTTACCGTGGTCAGCCCTATGTTCGATTTCCCGGACTTCGGACGCAATTGCGCCAATGGTCTCGACCGTCCATTCGCCACGAGGCGTTAAAACGGTGAAACCATCCTCATCGCGTGAGGCGAGTTCGGCGCTCGGCTGGCGACTCATGACCTGTCCCTTTCGTCAGCCTGTTTAAGCGATTTTGAGATCGATTGGGACCGCATCATGACGGATAACCAGATCGCCAATGCCCCGCCCGCCGCGGCTGGCACCATCATGGCGGCAAAACCACCCGCGCCATATTGTTCGAACATGATACCTGAAATCGCTGTCGTCGACGCTAAAACAACCCCGCCTGACAGGGCAGAGCTGAGCGCCTGGGCACTAGCAGCATAACGGTCGGGCACATAATCACTGGCGAAACGAATGAAGCCCAGATAGGTCGCTGTATAGGTCAGGGCGTGCAAGGTTTGCAGAACGAAAATCGCCCAGAGCGGGGGTGAGAGGGAGAGCAAACCCCAGCGTGTCACCGAGGCCACAGCGCCGATAATAATCAGATTCTCAGGCCGCCAATGGGCCAGCCAGCTGGCCGAACGCCACAAAAAAACGATCTCTGCCAATACGGCCCAGGCCCACAACAAGCCAATAATTTCCGGCGAAATGCCCTGATCGCGCCATGCCAGAGTCGAAAACCCGTAATTAAACCCATGGGCGCCCTGCACCAGTGCCGACGACACCAGGGCCAGCACCAGGGCAGGCGTCAGCATGCCGCGTAATCGCCACTTGGTTGGGCTGGCATGGTCGTCGCCTGCCGCAACCGGATCAGCGGGCAATAAATACGCTGTGGCCAAAGCGGCGAAAGAGCCTGCAATGATCCAGACCAGCGCCGCCTCGCCGCCAAACTTTCCAACGAGATAACCGGCACCGACATTCGCGACGACGAAGGCGGCAGACCCCACAGCCCGAACTTTTCCAAAGGCAAAGCCTTCGCGGACCGACGCACGGATCGTGATTGCATCAAGGAGCGGCGTCTGACCGCCATTGATTGCCAGAGCCAGAGCGGGCAGCGCGATCAGAACCGCCGTGCCGCTCGCCGGAACCAGGGCAACGAATGCCGCCAGACTCGCCCAAGAGATCGCAATCATTACATCGCGGCGGCGGCCCAGACTGTCCATCAGGCGTGCTGCGAGCGGGGACACAATCACGCGCCCAACCATGCCGGCACCGGCGGCGATACCAATGGCTTCGGGTGACAGGCCCCGGCTCTGAAGCCAGACCGGCAAATAGGGCAGAACAGCGCCAAACACGACGAAGAAAGCACCATAATGCGCGGCGTATCGCATATAGGTTGGAATATGTCGGACAGCCGTCATGACCGTCGCTTAAACCCTTCGGCCAGCGAGTAAAAGCCGAGATGTTCGCGAAAGTCATCAACACTTGGCGCACGGCGGGCAAGCCTATAGCTTCGCCGCTCAAAATAACCCGCATGAGACCTCCCCAATTCGATGAATGTTCAAACTGCCATTTCAGACGCCGTGCAACCGCTCAGCGATGCGCGTCCATTGCGGGTGCTGTTGACCGGATATCGTTCCCATCCCCATGTCGGTGGACAGGGCGTTTATCTGCGGGAATTGGCCTGCGCGCTCCGAGATCTCGGACATAGTGTCACAATTGCATCCGGGCCGCCCTACCCGGAAATTGATGAGGGCATCGCTCTGGTCAAATTGCCTTCACTCAACCTGTTTGAGGTCGATAATGCCTTTACGGCTTTCCGACCGGGGTTTTTGACCCGCTGGGCGGATTTGTCAGAGTGGGCGTCACACAATGTTGGCCAGTTTGGCGAACTTTATGCCTTTGCACACAGGCTGAAACGGCATCTGGCAGCCAATCCGAACCGCTATGACGTCATCCATGACAATCAGACGCTTTCCACACCCTTTCGGTCGATCGCCCGGCAACATCCGGTCGTAACGACAATCCATCACCCGATTATCATTGATCGCGAGTTTGCCTTGCAATCGGCAGACGGATTTATGGACCGGCTGTTGACCCGGCAATGGTATCGTTTCGTGACGCAGCAAGCCAAAACCATGCGCGATATGGACCACCTGTTGGCGGTATCCGAGGCGTCACGCGACAGCCATGTAGCGCGATACGGGATCAACCCCGACAATATCAGCGTTGCGCTCAACGGCATTGATCACTCGGTTTTCCACCCCGATGCGAATACACAGCGCCAAACTCATCTGATTGCGGCAACGTCCAGCGCCGATGTGCCGATCAAGGGTGTTGATGTCCTGATGAAGGCATTTTGCGCGCTCGCGCCAACCCGCCCTGACCTGCGGCTGGAATTGATCGGCCATCTGCGCGACGGCCCGGCCAAACGCCATTTGGAAGCCGCGGGTCTGGAAGATCGCGTGACATGCCGGTCCGGCGTCACGCGCGAAGAGATTGCCGATCTCTATCGCCGCGCCAGCCTGGTTATATGCCCGGCGCGATTTGAAGGGTTTGGCTTTCCGGCCGCTGAAGCCATGGCGTGCGGCGCACCGGTGATCGCCAGCGATGGCGGGGCCCTGCCCGAAGTGGTTGGCGACGCCGGCCTGATTATTCCTGCAGGTGACGATACGGCGCTGCGCGATGCCATGGAGGCGCTGCTGGCTGATCCGGTGCGCGCCAGGGCATTGGGCAAGGCCGGCGCGCTTCACGCCAAAGCCGCGTTTAACTGGCCCGCTCATGCCGAAGCTGCCGTGTCCCTTTATCGCAAAGCCATCGCGCAATGCTGACTGTCGAGCCCAAACGG
>CAXBKM010000031.1:0-11612 GCA_963976265.1 uncultured Maricaulaceae bacterium | reverse complement strand
TGTGCGGGAGGGTTGCTATAATTGCCACTCGCAGATGATCCGCCCGCTGCGCGACGAGGTCGAACGTTATGGTCATTACTCGCTGGCCGCTGAGAGCATGTATGATCGCCCCTTCCAGTGGGGGTCCAAACGGACCGGTCCGGATCTGGCGCGGGTTGGTGGCAAGTATTCTGATGAATGGCATCGTGATCATTTGATCAGCCCGTCCTCCCTCGTGCCGGAGACGGTGATGCCGCCCTACGCCTTCCTGGCCGATGCGGCGCTCGATTATTCGCTGGTTCAGCGCCATTTGGAGGTCAATCAGATCCTTGGTGTGCCCTATAGCGACGAGATGGTCGCCAGTGCCGAGGCTGATCTCCTGACCCAGCTTGATCCCTTTGCATCGGGATATGACGATTTGATCGCCCGCTATCCGGGTGCCCAGATCAGGGATTTTGACGGCAATCCTGATGAAGTCACCGAAATGGATGCGCTCATCGCCTATCTGCAAGTGCTCGGCACGATGGTGGATTTCTCCACCTATGAAGCCGAAGCCCCTGAAAACCAGCGGTGATCGTCCATGTATGAAGCGCTCTCACAATTTGCCCAGACCGGCGGACTTTTGATGTTTGTCGCGATTTTTGTCGCCGTGCTGGTGTATGCGCTGTGGCCGAAAAACCAGGCCAAATTTGATGCAGCAGCGAATATGGCGCTGTACGATGATGCGCCTGTGAATGATGAGAATGAGGACAAGCCCAATGTCTGACCGCCCGGAAATCGACGAAGAAACCGGAACCGAGACCACCGGTCATGAGTGGGACGGGATCAAGGAGCTTGATACGCCTTTGCCACGCTGGTGGCTGTATGTCTTCTACGCCTGTGTCGCCTATTCGGTCATCTATATGATCCTGATGCCGGCCTGGCCGGCCCTGCCGGGCTTCCAGGGCTTCACGCCTGGCCTCGTCGGCAATTCGGAACGGGCCAATGTGGCGGTCGCCATGTCGGACTTGCAGGATTCACGCAGTGAGTTTTATGCGCGCCTTGATGGCACTTCCATCAGCGACATCCAGGCCGATGATGATTTGTTCAATTTTACGCTGGCAGCAGGTCGGTCGGCCTTCGGCGATAATTGCGCGACCTGCCATGGTTCGGGTGCCCAGGGCGCAAATGGCTACCCCAATCTCAACGACGATGTCTGGCTGTGGGGCGGCACGTATGACGACATTCACACGACGCTGGAATACGGTATTCGCGCCGAACATCCCGATACGCGCTTCTCACAAATGCCCGCTTACGGACGCGATGAATTGCTGACCCGTACCGAGATCCGCGAATTGCGGGACTATGTCGTTCGGATTTCCGGAGGCAGTGCATTTGACGCTGCTGCGGCGTCCCGCGGTGCGGCGATCTTTGATATGCAATGTACATCCTGCCATGGCGCAAACGGGCAGGGCGACCAGTCGCAGGGCGCCCCCAATCTGACCGATCGCGAATGGCTCTATGGCGGGAGTCCCGAACAGATCGAAGCCTCGATTTATCGTGGCCCTGCCGGCGTCATGCCGGCGTGGGGCGAGCGGCTCGACAATGCGACGATTGCAGCCCTGTCGACCTATGTCTTTTCCTTGGGTGGCGGCGTTGAGGCCGACACGGCAGAGAATGGCGCAGGCGGCCAATAAGTCGCATCGACTTGCAGCCACTTTGGGTGCCTAACACGGGCCATGAACGAGCACGCTGATCATCACATGGCGGCGCCGGGTATTCGGCGATCCAAGGCCAAAGCCGTCAACGATCCGGAGCATCGCGAGCTCTACAAAAAGCGCGAGCCGATTTACCCCAAACTGGTGCACGGCAAATTCCGTTTTGCCAAATGGATCATCCTGGCGCTCACACTCGGGGTCTATTATTTCGTCCCTTTCCTGCGCTGGCCGCGCGGTCTGGTCTCGCCTGATCAGGCGGTTTTGATCGATTTCGCCGGTCGTCGTTTCTATTTTTTCTGGATCGAAATCTGGCCGCAGGAAATCTATTTTGTGACCGGCCTGTTGATCATGGCGGCACTGGCGCTCTTCCTCGCCAGCGCACTGTTTGGAAGGGTGTGGTGCGGTTATGCGTGTCCGCAAACGGTTTGGACCGACCTCTTCATCGCAGTTGAACGCATTTTTGAAGGTGACCGGAATGCCCGGATCAAACTCGACCGGGCACCCTGGTCTTTCAACAAGGTGTGGCGGAAAATCGGCAAGCATGTGATCTGGCTGATTATTGCCGCTGCGACTGGCGGGGCGTGGATTTTGTACTTCCACGACGCCTTTGATGTGCTGAGCCATTTCTTCACCGGCGGTTCGCCGATGTCGGCCTATCTGTTCTTTGGCATACTGACATTCACAACCTATACGCTGGCTGGCACGATGCGCGAGCAGGTCTGTATCTATATGTGTCCATGGCCGCGCATTCAGGCGGCCATGACCGATATGGAAGCGCTGAACGTCGCTTATCGTGTTGATCGCGGCGAGCCACGCGGGCCACACAAGAAGGCGGACACATGGGACGGGCGCGGCGATTGTATTGATTGCAAGGCCTGCGTTGCGGCCTGCCCGATGGGCATTGATATTCGCCAGGGCTCACAGCTCGAATGCATTCAGTGCGCCCTGTGCATCGATGCCTGCGATGACATCATGAAAAAGGTGGACCGGCCCACCGGTCTGATTGCCTATGAAACCGATGAGAATATTCATCGTGGCCAGATCGGTGAGCCCCCGCGCTACAAGCTGATCCGGCCGCGCGTCATTTTCTACGCGGCCGCGCTCGCGATTGTGTCGGCCGTCATGCTGGTGGCATTGACCTCGCGTACCGTGCTGGATCTCAATATCCAGCGTGACCGTAACCCCAATTTCGTTCAATTGGCTGACGGTTCGGTGCGCAATGGCTATACTCTCACCGTGATCAATAAAACCCATGACCCGCAAACTTACCGCCTTGAGATTGAAGGCGATGTGCCTGTATCGGCGCGGCTTCTGAATGGGGATTCGACGGACACAATAGATTTGCCTGTTGCTCCGGTATCGACGCGTGACTTTCGCGTTTTCCTGACAATTGCGCCCGAGGCAATTACACGACCCGGCGAAACGCTGGAGTTCCGGATTATCGCTGAATCCGGCGACGTTGCGACGGCGCGCGGTGTGTTGCAAACCGGGGCTGAACGATGATCAAACGCATAACCGGTCGCCATGTCTTACTGATGCTGATCGCCTTTTTCGGCCTGACCATCACTGTCAATGCCATCTTCATCACCCAGGCCTTTCGAACGTTTCGGGGCGAGGATGTACCGCGCTCCTATATGCAGGGTGTCGCCTATAATGACACGCTGGATGCGCGAGCGGCTCAGGCTGAACTGGGATGGACGGCGAGCGCGGACGTCAGCCAGACCGAAGCTGTCCTGATTTTGAGCCATGCAACAGGTGCGCCTTTGACCGGGCGCGTTTTGACCGGGTCCTTGCGCCATCCCGCCGACGCCAATCTCGATATCATGCTGAACTTTGCCGAGACCGAGCCCGGTCGCTATGTCGCGACTTATTCTGCGCCACCGGGCAACTGGCGCCTGATGGCGCAGACCCAAGAGGGTCCGGCCTTCGAGATCGAGCATGCCGCATGGCTGCGATAGACGCCTCAACCGAGTTTCGATCTGATCTGACCGGCGATGCCGATCCGACAGCCTTTGTGCGAGATACCGATGATGGATTTCGCACGATTGATCTGCTGGTCCGCGGCGCGCATTGCGCGGGGTGTATTGCCAAAATTGAAAGCGGCATGATGGCGATGCCCGCCATGCAGGCGGCGCGTTTGAATCTGTCAACAGGACGTCTCGCCCTGACTTGGGACGGGTCGACCGCGCACGCACGGGAATTCGTCCAGCGCTTGTCAGAGTTGGGCTATCCAGCAACACCCTATGCGCCGGAAACCGGCGGTGATGAGCGCAGCGCCGAGGAAAAGCGCCTCGTCCAGGCCATGGGCGTAGCCGGATTTGCGACCGCGAATGTCATGCTCCTGTCGATTGCGGTCTGGTCCGGCGTTGGTGAGATGGACTGGCTGACCCGCGATCTGATGCACAGAATTTCTGCGATCATCGTTCTGCCGACCGTTGCATATTCCGGGCGACCCTTTTTTACGTCCGCCTGGGCGGCCTTGCGAAATCGCCAGGTCAATATGGATGTCCCGATCTCGCTGGCGGTTTTGCTGGCGAGTGGGCTCTCCATCTACGAAATGCTAATCGGCCATGGCGATACGTTCTTTGATGCCGCCGCCATGTTGCTCTTCTTTCTGCTGATCGGGCGGTTTTTGGATTCGCGCCTGCGGGCAAAGGCCGGTGCCGCTGCGCGCCGTCTGGCTTCCATGCAGGCGGCGAGCGCCAACCGCGTTGAAGCGGATGGAAATGTGCGCGCCATCCCGGCGCGTCAGGTCAAGCCAGGCGATCATTTGCTGATTGCGGCTGGCGAAAAAGTTCCGGTTGATTGTCATGTTCTGGATGGAACGAGCGCGCTTGATGCAGCGCTGGTTACCGGTGAAACCCTGCCCGTTGAAGCGGTCAGCGGCACGTCGCTGTATTCCGGGATGATCAATCTGTCTGGCGCATTGACCGTCGAAGCCGATGCCGCCCGCGACGATTCATTGCTGGCCGAGATCGCCCATATGGTCGAAGCCGGAGAGCAGAGCCGCTCGCGCTATGTCAAACTCGCTGACAAGGCAGCACGGCTTTATGTGCCAATTGTTCACACGCTGGCCGCGCTGACCTTTATCGGCTGGATGATGGTTGGCGGCGATCTGCGAACCTCCATCATCAACGCCATAGCTGTGTTGATCATTACCTGTCCCTGCGCGCTGGCGCTGGCCGTGCCTGCGGTACAGGTCGTCGCATCGGGACGCTTGTTCCGGTCTGGTGTTCTGGTCAAATCAGGCGATGCGCTGGAGCGTTTGTCCGAGGCCGATATCGCCGTGTTCGACAAGACCGGGACGCTGACCGTCGGTAAACCGCAACTGCTTAATCGTGATGACTTGCCGGACGGGTCGCTGGACATGGCCGCCCGCCTGGCGCGGACCAGCCGTCATCCACTATCGCGCGCAATTGCGGATGCAGACGGCATGGGCGAGACAGCGGATCAGGTGCGTGAAACCCCTGGCGGTGGTTTGGAAGGCCGGGTTGATGGAGAGGTCGTAAAGTTGGGCTCTGCCAGCTGGCTGGGCCTGGAAAGCGATAGTGCGGCCAATGCAGAAAGTTGGCTCAAAGTCGGCGATCATCCTGCCATTAGTTTTAGTTTTGCGGACGCGCCGCGCAGCGATGCTGACGCATCACTGGCGGATCTTCGCGATAGAGGTTTTGATTTATTGCTCTTGTCGGGCGACCGGCGTGAAGCGGTGGCGCATATGGCCGAGTCCCTGGGCATTGCCGATCGCAAGGCCGGCTTGAAACCGCAGGACAAGATTGCTGAGCTTCAGACCCTGCAGCAGTCGGGTCGCCACACTCTCATGATTGGTGACGGGATTAATGATGCGCCTGCGCTAGCTGCGGCTCATGTGTCTATGTCACCGGCGAGTGCAGCGGATATTTCGCAAGCGACAGCCGATTTTATTCTGCAGGGTGACAAGCTGTCGTCGATTGGCGTCGCCGTGGATGTCGCGCGCGCCGCCAAACGCCGCGTCATGGAGAATTTCGGTCTGGCGGTGGTCTATAATTGTATCGCTGTACCGCTTGCCGTATTCGGGTTTGTTACGCCTTTGGTGGCGGCGATTGCCATGTCGGCTTCATCGTTATTGGTCACGCTCAACGCGTTGAGGCTAACACGGTTATGAACGCGCTCATCTGGCTCATACCCGCCGCTCTGGGGCTGGGAACAATTGGCCTCGTGGCTTTCCTGTGGTCGGTGAGAACCGGTCAGTATGACGATCTGGAAGGCGCTGCGCAGCGCATATTGATCGACGATGACGATCGGCCCTTGCCCGATCAGCCCGTGGCGGTTGAAAGCGAGGACGAGGCTGTCGGTTCAGGCGCAAAATCCCGATAGGCGTGCCAACTCGCATGGCCGAGCCATGGGAAAATAACCGCCAGGCCGATCAAAAACGCGACCGTGCCCAAAATGCACCAAAAGGCGATAAGGCAGGCCCAGGTGAACATCACGAAGGGCTGTGACATGACGGCCTTCACACTGGCCACGAGTGCTGTGACGGCATCCACTTCTCGATCGACCAGCATCGGGAAGGACAGGGCCGAAACCGAGAAGGCCACGGCCGCCAGGCCGCCGCCAAGCACTGTGCCGATGACCAGCATGGTCAGACCCGCTGAATCGGTCAGGAGGAATTGGGTGAATTCTTCGGCAGGGCGATAATTTCCAAAAACAAAGAAGGCGTAAAGCGCCTGCGCAATCAGTGTCCAGAACAGGAATAGGACAAGCAGTAAAACGCTCAGCAAGCCGATTTGAGCAATCTTTGACGGGTTAAGCAGCCAGACATCGGAAAAGCGCGGTGTCTCGCCCGCGTCCAGTTTTCGCGATACCTGATAGAATCCAACCGCAAAGGCCGGGGCGATCAGGGCAAATCCCGCAGTTGCGACGGGAATGAAAGATGACAGGCCGATATACCAAAGACCGCCTGTAATCAGGGCGCCGACCAGAACAAACAAAAGGCCATAGCCAAGGCTGACCATTGGTGACCGAACCAGGTCGCGCCAACCGGCACCGAGCCACTTCCACGGCGCGTCTTTTGTGACTTTATTGAGCGTGATCATTGGATTTCATTGCCTCCCCAAGCATGTCATTTGCCTAACTTTATCGCGGTGCCTGCCGATTGGGTAGGGCGACGTAACGCCGCGTCAAACACCGACATCTGTGAGACCTCAATCATGGGGGACAGAAGGGGGGAGGGTCCCGCTTGCCGCGGTGTTCCTTTCCAGACATTCATTTGCGCAATGTGGATCGGTGGGCCTAGTGTTCACCTGGATTGGACGAAAATTGGGGCGTGGTCATCCAAGAATGACCGCGAAAAAACATGTTGGAAATCAAGAATCTGTCGAAAACCTATGGCAATGGCGTGCGCGCTCTGGATGATGTGTCGTTGTCCATTTCTACCGGGATGTATGGCCTACTGGGCCCCAATGGCGCCGGTAAATCCACGCTGATGCGCACCATTGCCACGCTTCAGGCGGCTGACAGCGGATCAATCAAATTCGGTGATATTGATGTTTTGAAGCGACCCCGCGATCTGCGCGCCCAACTGGGTTATCTGCCCCAGGATTTTGGCGTTTATCCGCGCATGTCAGCATGCTCAATCACCTTGCGATACTGAAAGGGATTACGAGCGCCAAGGAACGCAAACGCGTCGTCAACACGCTGCTCGAGCAGACCAATCTGGCCGGCCATGCGAAAAAATCTGTTGCGAGTTATTCCGGTGGCATGCGCCAGCGGTTTGGTGTCGCCCAGGCGCTGATCGGCGATCCCCAACTGATCATTGTTGACGAACCAACCGCTGGCCTCGATCCGGAAGAGCGCAATCGCTTCCATAACTTGCTGTCTGAAATCGGCGAGAATGTCGTTGTCATCCTGTCGACCCATATCGTTGAAGATGTTGCCGACCTTTGTCCAAAAATGGCGATCCTCAACCAGGGTAAGATCGTCGCTGAAGGTGTGCCGTCTGATCTGATCGCATCCTTGCAGGGCAAGGTTTGGGTCAAGCGGATTTCGAAGGCAGACCTGCCCGATCATCGCGAGCGCTTCAAGGTGATTTCAACGCGCCTGACGCAGGGCCAGGTCGTCATCCATGTAGAGGCAGATGCCTCTCCAGGAGACGGTTTTGCGAGCGTCGAACCTGATCTGGAAGATGTTTATTTCTCCACCATCACGGCCGGTCAGGCCGCACCGGTTGCGGCCTGATTCAGGGCAAGGGAGAACACATCATGCTCGGTAAAATCGCCAGTTTTGAGTTTCGCTATCATTTGTTATCGCCAGCCCTGATCGCGATTTTCACGATCTTTTTGCTGTTCGGTTTCGCCATTCCCGCATCCCCGAATGTGAGCTTTGCAGGCTCCAACGCGGTCCATGTTAATTCGCCTTATGTTATCTCTCTCCTGATCACGGCCTTCTCGGTTTTCGGCATGGTCATCCCGGCGGTTTTTCTCGCCAGCGGCATTCTTCGCGACCGCAGTTATAAAACCCAGGAATTATTCTACAGCTCGCCGGTTCGAGAAAACGATTATCTGATCGGCCGGTTTATCGGTGGCTTTCTGATTACCGCGATCGCCTTCATCAGCTTCCCGATTGGCTTCATGATCGGTGCCGCAATGCCTTGGGTTGATCCCGAAACACTCGGGCCATTCAACATCCTGTATTATGCCTATCCCTATCTGGTTTTTGGGGTCGGAAACATGCTGGTCCTCGGTATGATCCTGTTTACCGCCGCCAATCTCAGTCGGTCCTTGATGGTCACCTGGGTCACACTGGTGGCGTTGTTCGCTTTCAACGTGGTTGGTGGGTTTTTGGCCAGCCAGCCTGAGTGGCGCGAATTTGCGGCACTGACCGACCCCTTTGCGGGCAATGCGTTCGGTGAAGTGACACGCTATTGGACGCCGGCTGAACAAAATACCCAGCTTGTGCCCATGGAGGGGTTGCTCCTGCAGAACCGGCTCATCTGGTTCGGCATTGCCATCGCACTGTTTGTCTTCAATTTGTTTATGTTCTCCTTCCGGGCCCGCAATTCGATGGGCTTGTTGAAGGGTGCTGCCAAGCGCAGCGCAGCCCCGTTTATTCCGCAGGAAATTGAACTGCCGAAAACGACGCCCAATCCGGCCAAGGCGGTCTGGCAACAATTCCGGGCGCGTGTCGGTTTTGAAGTTAAAGGCGTTGTTTTCAACATTGCCTTCTGGATCTTGCTGGCTCTGGGCGTGCTGCTTGTCGGCACATCGGTCTTTTTGATTCAGCCAGTTTACGGCACGCCGAGTTATCCGCTCACACGCATCATGATTTCGAGCATGATTGGCGGCTTCATCCTCGTTCCGATTATTGTGGTCATTTACTATGCGTCTGAATTGATGTGGCGCGAACGGGCCTATCGGTTCTCTGACATTGTCGACGCCACACCTGCGCCAAACTGGGTTTTCCTGATGGCCAAGCTGGTCGGCATGCTTGTCGTAATCGGCGGTTTGATTGGCCTTGCGGTCGCAATCACCATGCTGTCTCAAGTCGTTCGGGGTTATTTCAATATCGAGTTCGGACAATATGCGATCCGAACGCTGATGGATCTCATCATTCCCCTGACGTTCCTGTCGATGCTGGCGATCTTCCTGCAGGTTCTCACCAACAATAAATGGTTGGGTATTATTGCGCTGGGTGGCCTGTTCGTTGTTACCGCTTTCGTGCTCGGGCCGCTTGGCTTCACGCACGGCCTTTATCGCTTCCCCTTTGTCAGCATTCAGCCCTATTCGGACATGAACGGGTTTGGCCATTTCATGGGCATACAAGCGTGGTGGCATCTCTATTGGGGCGCCATATCGGTCTTCCTTTTCACAATCGCATTCGTGATGTGGAATCGCGGCGCGCTGGAACCCATCTGGCGGCGATTGATGGCCCTGCCGCGTTCGTTCAGCGGTAGCTCGGCTGCCATCGCGGCACTGTCGCTTCTGGTCGCGGTCGGATCAGGCGGCTGGATTTTTTATAACACGGTTGTCCTGAATGATTTCGTGCCAGGGCCGGAAGGTGAGCGCCTTGCCGCTGAATTTGAAAACGAGTGGCGCGAACAGCTCGAAGACCTGCCGCAACCAACGATCACCGATGTTGAATACACGGTCGATATCTTCCCGCGCGAACGCCGCTATGCGGTGACAGGCTCCAATGTGATCGAGAACCGGACGGACGGGCCGATCCCGGTTATCTGGGTGTCCTATGGGCAGGCTGATGTCTTGTCCCAATCGCTCGAGGGTGGCAGCGCAGAGCTGCAGAGCGAGTACGCAAATCTCTATGCGATTGAGCTCGACACGCCGATGCAGCCGGGCGAACGCCGGGAATTGAGCTTTGACGTCGAAGTCACCAATCCCGGTTTCACGAATGGCGGCAACGGAACTTTCTTCAACAATGGCGAATTTGCCCCGTCAATCGGTTTTAACCGGGGTGCGCTCATTCAGGACCCGCAAGTGCGTCGGCGCAAGGATTTGCCGCCATTGGAACGCGCCTATGCGCTCGAAGATGAGAGCCGCTGGGGTGAAAACTATATCCGGCAGGACAGCGATTATGTCTCCTTCCGCACGATTGTCTCGACCGTTGAGGGCCAGACCGCGATCGCGCCGGGCTATCTGCAACGCGACTGGGTCGAGAATGGCCGCCATTACTTCGAATACGTCATGGAGGATCGCAGCCTCAATTTCTTCAACTGGATGTCAGCTGATTACACAATTCTGGAAGAGGAAGAGGACGGGATTCTCTATCAGGTTTTCTATCATGCCGACCACGCCTGGAATGTCGATCGGATGATGGCCGGGGCGCAGGATTCACTCGCCTATATGTCGGAGAGCTACAGCCCCTACCAATACGGGCAATATCGTATGTTCGAATTCCCGGCCTATGCGAGTTTTGCGCAATCCTTCCCCAACACGATTGCCTATTCGGAAAGCATTGGTTTTACCGCCGATCTGCGTGACGAAGACAATATCGACTATGTGTATTACGTCACCGCGCATGAGGCTGCCCACCAATGGTGGGCGCATCAGATTATGGGGCCGAATGTCCAGGGCGGCAGCATGCTGGTCGAAACCTTCGCGCAATATTCAGCCCTGATGGTGATGGAGCGCGAATATGGCGTCGACCAGATGCGGCGCTTCCTCAAATACGAACTCGATAATTATCTGACATCTCGCGGCGGTGAAACGCGCGAGGAATTGCCGCTCTACCGGGTCGAAAACCAGCCCTATGTGCATTACCGCAAGGGTGCGGTGATCATGTACGCCCTGCAGGACTATGTCGGCGAGGACACGGTCAATCGCGCACTGAACCGGTTGGTCGCTGAATTCCAGTACGCGTCAGATCCCTACCCCACAACGCTCGATTTTCTGCGCCTTTTGCGCGAGGAAGCCGGTCCGGAATGGGAGTCGGTGATCACTGATTTCTTCCAGCGGATCATGGTGTTTGATCTCAAAATTGCCGAAGACGGGGCCGTTACGCGCGAGCTCGAAGATGGTCGGTGGGAAACCACGGTTTCAATCGAAGCCCGATTGTTTGAAGCCGATGGCGCAGGCGAGGAAACAGAAGAGGCGATTGATTATCAGATCGATATTGGCCTGTTCACGCGCGGTCTCGACGGTGCCATCGAAGGCAGCGACCATGTCCTCTACATGGACAAACACCGCATCAACGAAAACGAAATGAGCATCACCATCATCACCGATGAACGCCCGCTCTTTGCCGGCATTGATCCGTACAACAAGCTCATTGATCGCAATTCGGACGATAATCTGCTTCGTGTCGTCGATGAAAGCGACGTGGACGACGCTTCCGAGACAGACGCGGGCAACAATGATGAGACGGACGATGCCGGAAGCGGTGAAGAAGCCGGGTCTGACTGATCGATAAAAAATAGACATGGCCGGGCTCGACGATTGGGCCCGGCGG
>CAXBKM010000030.1:0-11659 GCA_963976265.1 uncultured Maricaulaceae bacterium | reverse complement strand
GGATTCGGCACCGGTGACGATCCGGGCTGGTTGAAACCGTCCTTCTCCGTCATGGATGATGACGCGTTCGGATTGTCCGGTTCGTATCACCGCTTCGCGCGGAACCATCAGGACGCCCGTCCGCGGCTCCGCTTCAATCACAGCATTCACATAAGTGTCGGGCCGCAAGCTCAAATCATCGTTTTCGAGGCGAATTCTTACCGGTACTGTTCGGCTTTGCGGGTCGACTGTTGGATAGACGTATTCGACTTCGCCAATCCACTCGCGCCCGCGCTGCGCACCGGTTGTGATCCGGACGGTTTGGCCACGTTCAATCTGGGCGATGCGGTCCTCAAACACGTCAACGATCACCCAGACCTCGCTCAGATCAGCGATGGTCATGATATGATTGCCGGGGCGCACAAACGCGCCTTCCCTGACAGCTAACTCGGTGACAATCCCCGAACGTGGCGAAAGTATGCTGGTTTGGGCCGCCGGCCTGCCTCGGCGTGCCAATGCCTGGATTTGTCCGCTTGTCATCCCGAGCGCCAACAGGCGTGATGCAGAGGCGTCAATGAGAACCTGCCGTCCCGTTCGAACAGCTTGCAGATATTCGCTTTGCGCGGTCGCGATATCTGGCGCGTAGATTGAGAAAAGTAGTTCACCGGCCTCGACCTGATCTCCGATCGCGGCGACCGGGAGATTTTCGATCCAACCCTCTGAACGGACATCGACAACTGACGTCAGATCATCAACAAGCCGGACATAACCGACCGCGTTGACGGTTTGCGAAAACGCTTGTCGGTGGACCCGAGCCGTACGCACGCCGATATTGTTGATGACGGCAGGATTGATTTCGACAAAGCTGCCAGACGCTGCCTCGCCTTCATAGACCGGAATGAGCTCCATCCCCATGGGTGAAAGGCCTGGCTCGTCACGGCGAAAGTTCGGATCCATCGGCGCAACCCAATAAAGGATGCGCGGCTCATCACTGGCGGCAGATCCAGTCGATGAACTGGTTTCCCCGCCTTCAGTGGGTAATATCAGCGTGGCGCCGATGCCGGTCAGCAAACCCAGCAAAAACAGCGGGGCTCCAAATATCATCCAAGTCCGTTTCATTGGATATCTCCGGTGAGGTAGAGAATTCGCGACTGTGCCAACAACATGTCGACTTCAATGCGCAATAGAGCGAGTTCGGCATCGAGATGCGCGAGTTCTGACCGAACGAGTTCGGCGAAATCCGCACTTTCATTCTGATAGGCGAGGAGAACGGATTCGGCAGTTTCTCGGGCCCGGGGAAGTACTGTTTCCTCATACAAGCGCGCGCTTTCGCCCAAACGGTTTAGTTGAGCCAGCTCACGTTCTAGGCGCTGCGCCATATCGAGCAGAGTTGCGGCACGCTCCAGCTCGGCGGCGCGGCGAAGATTACGTGCAGAAGCGACCGTCTCATCCTGACGGTCGCGACTGAAGAGCGGCATTTGAACGCTGACACCGATGCTGGCGATATCCGACCGGCTCCCGCGAAGCCCGTATCCGGCTTCGACGCCCCAAGCCGGGCGATATTCTTGAAGCGCCAGATCAATGCCCAGCTCACGTGCATCTATGCGCGCATTGTGAGACTGGATCATGGGATGGCCGGCGAGACGTTCCAGCGCTGCTTCTCGCTCGGGAACCGGCGGGAGCACGGGCAGAACATCCGGTAGAGGCCGGCGCGCAGCAGGCAGAGTGACAAAGCGCGACAGATCGGCCACCGCCTGATCCCGGCTACGTTCGATATCAATCAGGCGCGCTTCGAGAATGCTCTCTTCGAGATCAACCCTTGTCACGTCATGGCTGTTATTACGGCCCGTCGAATAGGCCGACAACGCCACTTCTGCCAAGTCTTGTACAACGGCGAGGCGTTCACGTGTCAGATCGGCGGATTGGTCCAGATAGAATATCTCAAGCCACGCCTCACGAACGGACAGCGTAATCTGCCGATCGGCCATGTTGCGGCTGGCCTGCATGGCTCTGGCCTCCGCCGTTCTCTGCTCGCGAATTAGACGCCGTGTGTCACCGCGCGGAAACATCTGGCGCACACCAATTCGCGCTTGCGTCATTGGTTCGCGGTTCGGATCAAGGTCCGTGAGCGGCACATTGGCTATACCGGCAGAGAATACCGGATCCGGCAGGGTGTCGGCGGCAGCCCCCTGGCGTTCAAGCGCGTCGGCGCGAGCATCGAAAACAGATGATGATGGCTCGTTGGCGGCCTGAGCGATCAGCACGGCTTCGGGTAGGCTGAGCGGGCGCAGCTCGTCATCGGCGACGACCGCGAAAGAGGCTGCGAGAGCCAGAATTTGCACAAGCATAGTTTTCTCCAGGCGTTATCAGGAATGGATGCCCTTGGCGGGCGATCCATCAAACGCGTGGAGGTTTTCGCGGGGCGCTGGACTCTGCGGAAAACAGAGAACGGTTTCTGGCCAATGCGTGACCTTGGAGAGTCGGTAAGGGTAACTCCTCCGCAGCAGGCACAAGAATGGTCAAAACAGGCGTGCTCGCACCTGTGGCGCAATCAGGCATTTCGCAATCTGAACAACAGGGCGGTTGTTCTTGCTTCGACGCCTCGCTCGAATGCGACCAAGTCATTTGCACAGCCGCGTCATGATCGCATTCCATCGGCATCTCGACCGATGTTGCATCGCGCGGGTTCTGATTTGCCGATGCCTCAGTGCCGACAATTGGAAGGGCCATCAAGGCAATCACCACCCACGTAAAAAAACGCGTGGGCAAGCCAATTGCCAGATTTGAAGTCAGCCGTGCCATTTGTAGGAGTTCAGCCCTATCGCTCTCGAACCGTAAGCATGAGTACGGATTACGGGCTAGAGTATATTATCCCTCATGCCGCCAGCAAATCATAAGACCGCTGAGACCGATTTGCACCGGCCTATTGCACCGATCCCATTCCCCGAAACCATATCTTATACTCGATATTATGCGCCAACTGTCGGCAATTCTGATACCAGTGGCATTTGCGCACGCAGCTTTCTTCAAGACATCAGCGCCTTGGAGTAGCTAGACGGCTTTCTCATCACAAACTCTTCGCGGCGGAACCGGTAGCGGGCCGCTTGATATAACCAGCCTAGATCTGGCGTTCGGAGCTTTGAGCCGTCCCAGGCCACAGCGAAGCGCACTCTTTATCAACTTTCTTAAGTGTATAATACGTGATACATAAAGAAGCTTATTGAGTTATGGATGATACAAATGGTTGCCCCAACGTTGAATGTAACCCCGGCTGTCAAACGGGAGCTCCGGACACTGGGCGCCGGTTTAAAAAAAGCGCGCATCTTGCGTAAATTGTCCATGGAGCTCGTTGCCAAGCGCGCGGGATCTACTCGAAGCACACTGTACCGGATCGAAAAAGGTGATCCGAATGTTCGGATAGGTGCCTACCTGTTGGTCATGCAGGCACTGGGCATTCTCAATGGCATCGGCGAGTTCAACGATGAACTCGGAGAACGCCTTGCCACTGAACAACTTCCAAAGAGAGTCCGTCAACGTGACTGATATTGAAGTCTATCTGGACGCGTTTGGCCAACAGCGTCGCGTGGGAACATTGCGTCGTCACGCAGGAGCCCGCCGAGAGCGGGTCACCTATGAGCACGACGAACTGTGGCTCAAAGCACCGGAGGCATTTCAGTTCGACCCAACTATTCCGATGGTCGCCGGCGTAATAACTCCCCCTGCAAATAGGGAAATGTTCGGGACCCTAGGCGATAGCGCTCCTGACACGTGGGGCCGAGAGCTCATGCGGCGAGCAGAGCGGAGGTCTGCCGAACGCGAGAGGCGACCTGTTCGAACCTTGCACGAAACGGATTATTTGCTCGGCGTCTCTGATTTCACCCGGTTAGGGGCATTACGGTTCAAGCTGCAAGGGCAGGAGGAATTCCTATCTCCGCAAACACGGGGCGTCCCGACAACGGTAGCGCTTGGCGATCTGCTCCAAGCGTCACAGCGCATTCTGAACGGCGAGGAGACCGACGAGGATCTGTTACTGATTTTCGCGCCCGGCTCGTCCCTGGGCGGTGCCCGCCCGAAGGCATCTGTCTTTGATCAGCATGGACGCCTTTCAATCGCGAAATTCCCGAAGGAAACGGATCAGTATTCTATATCGCGATGGGAAGCGATTGCGCTCGACATGGCGCAAGCATGTGGCATCACGACGGTTGAGCACGAGCTGCTGCCTTCCGCCCACGGTCCAATATTCGTCACGAAACGGTTCGATCGGAACGGCGATCAACGCATTCCGTTTATCAGCGCCATGGCAATGACGGAACATGAAGATGGCGACCGCGATGGCAGCTATTTAGAGATCGTTGATATCATCACAAGCCGAGGAGCCTATCCGGAGAGGGATCGTATCGAACTTTTTCGTCGGATCGCCTTCACAATACTCATCAGCAATACCGATGACCATTTGCGCAATCACGGATTTCTCTGGACCGGTCGCCAAGGCTGGCAGCTAAGTCCTTGCTACGATCTGAACCCTGTGCCGGACGGCGCACGCATCCTGAAAACGCGTATTGATTACGATGAATCCACCGCGTCTCTTCAACTTCTTCAGCAGGTCGCCGAATTCTTTCTTCGTCTCGATGACGGCAATCAGATCATTCGAGAGTGCGCAGCCGTGGTCAGCCAGTGGCGAGAGTTCGCAAATTGCCGGCAAGCACCAGCATCTGAGATCGCTCGCATGACGACGGCTTTCGAGCACGACGACCTCGCCTACGCTCGGCAGATCTAGCGGCCGAAAAGCGCGACACGGAGTATCCTCATATTGAACATTATGCGCGAAAGGCAGCGCGTTCTGATCGTAGCAGCAAGTTTGCGCTCATTTTGGTGCTGTCAGACGAAAGCGAAGTGGTCTCAGTTTTCTAGCACAAGCGTACTTTAGGAGGCCATACCACGCCATTCTTCCAGCGCGGTCTGCCGGTTCTCCTTGAACCGGTCGCGGTGATTGAGATGGCGTTCGAAATTGAAGTGATTGTGGACGGAAGAATGGACGGCGGCAAATTTCTGGAGACTTCGCATTCGTCGGAACCGGAGCATCGCCCGTTCTCGTCTTCTAAGAGGTAAGTGGCTGTTCTCGGCCCGATTATTGAGCCACCTCCCGACTTCCTGATCGTTTTCATTGCCGATAGTTTTCATTGCCGCGCGGTAGGACTTCAAGCGATCCGTCACGATGGTCTTGGGCTGGCCATAGCGCTTCATAGCTTTGCGCAGAAACTTCAATGCGGCTTGGCGATTCCGACGCTTGGTGACGAAGGCTTCAAGTACTTCGCCTTCGTGATCGACGGCCCTCCATAGGTAGTGAGTCTCGCCGTTTATCTTCACAAACACCTCGTCCAGATGCCATTGCCACTGAGGCCAGGCACGAAGGCGATCTGCCCTCTTGCGGCGAATCTCCGCCGCAAACATCGGACCGAAACGGTTCCACCAGAACCGCACCGTCTCATGGCAAATATCAATGCCGCGCTCGTGGAGCAGATCTTCGACGTTCCGTAGCGAAAGCGGAAACCGGACATACATCATCACCGCCAGGTGGATGATCTCAGGCGATGTCTTGAAATACCGAAACGGGTTCTTGTTCATTCCGGCATTTCACCGGCAAACCTATAACGGGGCGTTTAATCTGACAGTACCAGCGATGGCGTAGAGACTACAACTTCGAGCGTCCGCACAGCGCCATCGGCTACCGAACGCCTGCGGAGGCACGAAAAGCGTCAGGGCTCACGCAGCCCGCCCTGGCGCCATGACACGGGGATCTTCCAACTCCTCGTGGCCCGAAAACGGGGTCAAGTTCAAAGGCGAACAGACTCTACTAACGAATGGCCCGGATCAGGGGGCTGGGTCAGCTATTGTGATGCGTTTCCCGAAGGCGCCAACCGGCCTACAAAGCTGCATGTAGCCCGTGCAATCGGCTTGTCCTGGTCTGATTGCCAGGTGGTTACGTCGACGACCGTGAGGTTTCGACCTTTCTTGACCATTTCGACACTCGCTTTGAGGTCTCGGGCTTTTGCAGATCGCAGATAATCGACGCTGACATTGATTGCTTTATACACGATAGGTCTAACGGACAGCTGTTCGAGTTCGCTTAGTGCAGCATACTCCATGAAGGTTGCGAGCACGCCGCCGTGCAGAGCTCGGATAAGCGGGTTCCCGATATGCTCTTCACTAAAGGTCAAGGAATAGATGCGGCGGACATTTTCGGTGGAGGCGTCGAAGCCCAGCCAGTTGCCAAGATTATCGGTCATTGGGATTTGGTCGTTGCCATGGCGTCATATTTGGGACCACGGGTCCCGATCATGAACGTACCAAGGGCGGTCGCGAGTGTTTCGCCTGTTTCGAAATCGGTGATGTCTCCGCGAACGAATGCCACGCTATCCCGGCGTGAATAACAATGGGCGTGACAGCGTATTTTTGTTCCGGAAACCGCTTTGGCCAAGTATTCGGTTCGCAGGTTTATGGTGGCGATGGGAACGAGGTCCTTGAGCCGGGTGAGCACCGAAAATCCGAGAACGGTGTCGAGTATGATTGCCATGGCTCCGCCGAAAATCTCGTTGGACCCCGGCCGAAAGCAAAAGGCATCATCCAGGACCGCGCTGATGGTGACTTCACCTTCGCCGACATCGAGCGGATAGATGTGGAAGCGGGCAAATAGCGGATGCTCCTCGGTGAAGAATTGCCGGGCTCCAGCGAGCCAGGGTGATAGTTCGATTTTGCCGGTTGAGGTTTCGGTCATGATGTCTTGTTCGGCTGTCGGGTAATCAGGCCGCCAAACATCGTCCGGATAGCGCTGACACCCTTTCCCACATCAGCCATCGCTGCATAGGCGGATGGGAGAACAAGCATGGTCAAAACCGTTGAGGATGCCAGCCCACCGATGATGATGAAGCCAAGCGCGTTGCGCCACTCCGCGCCATCGGACTGGGCCAGAGCGACGGGTATCAAACCGAAGATCGCAGAAAACGCCGTCATCAAGACCGGCCGCAGGCGTTCCGGGCAAGCTTTGCGGATGGCGGCGACCGGATCGAGCCCTTCCTCACGTAGCTGGTTTGCGCGATCTACCAGGAGGATACCGTTCTTCATCACAATCCCCATCAGCGCGAGCATACCGATCTGGGCGAACAGCGACATTTCCTGATCCGCATAATACAGCGCGGCAAAGGCCCCGGAGAAACTCAACGGAGCTGTAATCATAATCAGGAGGGGTTGTACAAAACTGTTGAACTGGCTCGAAAGCACAATGTAGAGCGCGATCAGGGCCAGCATGAAGGCAAAGCCGATGGCCTCGATGGAATCCTGCATGCGGCGCGCCTGACCTTCAACCGTCAGCGTTATGCCCGCTGGTGGCGGACGCGCTTCGATTATGCTTTCCAATACGTCAGATGCATCCCCCAGCGCTACGCCGGGCGCTGTATTGGTCAGGATTGAAATCATCCGGGACCGGTCTTGTCGGTCAATCTGTGACAGGCCCTGGACGATCTCGATATTGGAAACATTTCCCAAATCAACCAGCTCGCCTGACCTTGAACGCACCTGGATTTGCCTCAGTGCGGCGAGGTCCTGCCTCTGCACATCCTCCAGCTGCAGGCGCACGTCGTATCGGTGACCATCCGATTCAAAGGTCGAAACATCCGCCCCGCCGATCGCAATGCGAGTGACCATCGCTAATTCATTCGCAGGCACGCCCATATCGCCGCCGCGTAACCGGTCGAATTGAACCTGAACTTCGGGGCGTCCGCCATTGAGACTGGACTGGGTATCGGCGAAGAAATCAGTTTGGTCCATATCGCCCATCAGAGCCTGTGCGTAGGCATCAATTCGATCGAGATCGGCGCCTCTCATGCGAAGGTCGATCTCAAAGGAGGTGATGCCGCCGCCGGAAATCCAGGGCACTTCCACCACGGCTATGTCTCGTGCTTGTGGAACGGCCTCGGACAGGGCCTGTCGCGCCAGTGCCATGACCATTTCCTGAGTCATGTCCCGGGACTGTTTGGGCGTCATGGAGACAAGAAAGTCAATCTGGTTGAGCGCATTGCGTGCGCCGGCACCGGCAGTCACGAACACGTTTTCAACTTCCGGAAGTTGCGCGAGAGCATCGGACATGATTTGTGCGGTTTCGCGCGCTTGTGTGATGCCGATACCGAGCGGAAGTTCCAGTGTTCCCTGAAATTCGCTGCGATCCGCGTTGGATGTAAAGCCTGATGGCACTAGAGCCGCAAAATATCCGCCGATTGGCAGGGTTGCAAAACCGAGCACGATGACCAGATAACGCCATTTTACGCACCAGTTGACGATGCCCCCATAGACTCGGTCCAGACCGTTCCAGAAGCTCTGTATGGGCTTGAGCAGAGCAGTCGGTTCAGAGTGTCGAAGCCAGCGCGAAGTCAGCATCGGGGTCAGCGTAAGCGCGACGATTAGTGATACGGATACCGAAAACACAATTGCCAGTCCGTACTGGAAAAAGAACCGTCCGACGATGCCGCTCATGAAGGCAATCGGGACGAAGACGGCGAGGGTCGCAAAGGTCCCGGCCAGTACCGCCAGTCCCACCTTGCGCGTGCCTTCGCGGGCAGCGGTCAATGGGTCTGCACCATGTTCCAGCTCCTTGGCGATGGCCTCGATGACGACGATGGCATCGTCCACCAGCAGACCAATGGCGACCGTCAGCGCAAGCAGCGTCAGCAGATTGATGGTGAAACCAAACATGTAAAAGGCGAAGAATGTCGCGACCAGTGAGGTCGGAATGGCGATGGCGACGATAAACGTCGCGCGAAAATTGAGCAGGAAGGCGAAGACAACGATGACAACGAGAATCATTGCCATCTGGATCTCGTGGGAAACGTCCTCGATTGAGGATTCGATGAAACGAGTCACATCGCGCGCAACGATGATATCTATTCCCTCAGGCGCATTGGCCCGCAATTCATCAAGGGCGGCAACCACCGTGTGGGCGACTTCCACGGTATTGCGTCCCGATTGCCTGCGTATCTCCAGTGAAACACCTGTTTGGCCGTTGAGCAGGGCCAGTGAGCGCTCGTCTTCTAGACCATCTTCAATACGTGCCACATCACCCAGGCGGGTCGGTGCGCCGTTGGCGCGGTGGGCAACGACCAGATCACGAAATTCAACGAGGTTTTGCACCTCGGCCATGGTTCTGACGCTGTAGTCGATTCGTTCATTATCAATCTCCAGCCTGCCGCCGGGAACGTCAGAGTTCTCTGCCTGGATTGCGCGTTGCACGTCGATAGCTGTAAGGCCGTAGGCGCGCAGGCGTTGATTGTTCAACCAGATTCGGATGACGCGTTCGCGCCCGCCAAGAAGGCGGACCGAACCCACACCAGGCAAAGTCTGTATGCGTTCCCTGAGCACGTCGTCGGCGTATTGCGTAATCTCACGGATCGACAAATCACCGGAGACGATGATCGAGAGAATGGGTGAGGCGTCAGGATCGACTTTGGCTACGACCGGCGTCTCCACCCCGACGGGTAATTCGCGGATGATCGTCTGCAATTGGTCGCGGACGTCTTGAGCCTTCACATCAATGTCTTCATCTAGCGAGAACTCGATGAAAACCTGCGATAGCCCGTCCGAGCTGGAGGATCGTAATTGCTCGATACCGGATATGGTATTGACCGCGCCTTCGATGACGTCGCTAATCTCGGATTCGACGGTGTCCGGGGATGCGCCTTCAAGCGGTGTTGTCACGGATACATAAGGAAACTCGACATCGGGAAACAGATCAACGCCTAACCGACCGATGGAAAGCCAACCCAAGGCAACCAGTGAAGCGATGATCATGACCGCAAATACCGGCCGCTTCAGCGACGTTTCGACAAGCCCCATCATGGCTGAATGACCTCGACAACAACACCATCGGTCATTGTGTCGGGAGGTGAAAGGATGACTGCGTCACCGGCGTTCAGGCCCGTGACCACGCGCGAGAGCACACCGTCGATAGATATTGCTTCGATGCTTCTGCGAACGGCGTGACCATTTTCGACGATGAAAACCCGCTGCCCCAGCCCGGTATTGACGATTGCCGACTGTGGAATGGTCAGAATATTCTCATCTGTGATTTCGATTTCAACGCGCACAAACTGACCGGTCTGGATGCCGCAATTAGGATTCAGGAAGGGCGCGCGTAGCTCACCTGTACGCGTCTGCACATCAATGGCGTCATTCACTACCAGGATTGGCGCGCTGATAGGCTCGGTCCGGAAGCCAATATAGAGCTGTGCGGTCTGGCCCTCATGCACGCTGGTTAGTTCGGATTCCGGGAAGCGTGCAACGGCGACACCGATCTGGCACTCGGCCAAACGAACCACTGCAGATGATCCCATGCCGGAAAAGCGGCTCGACATGTAGGTGCCTTCATCGACAAAACGGCCGATGATGGCTCCGTCAAAGGGCGCTGTTACCAGGGTATCGGCAAGGCGTTGACGGGCAACATTTCGCGCTTGCTCTGTCTGGGTCACCGCCGCATTGGCAACGCTCATTTCCGTTTCGCGTTGTTCCAGTTGCGCCGGAGAAATGATGTCGCGCTCGGCCAGCTGCGCGGCGCGTTCATAGGCACGTTGTGCCTGTGTCGCCTGGGCCAGAGCCATTTGGTGGGCTGCGACCGCCGAAGCCACATCATGCTGGTAGTTCACATCACTTGTGCGAAATAGCGGATCGCCTTGCTGCACGTGGTCGCCGACATTGACCAGGACCTCGGAAATTACCCCATCAACCAGCGAGCCGAGGTCGCTGGTACGTTTCGGTGTGATCGTGCCTGTGGCGGAGATCGTACGAAGCACGGACTGTCGCTGTGTCACGCCAACAACCACGGAAACCGGCGCTGCAATTACTGGCGTCCGCTCTGTCGATTCAGTGATTTCAGCCGTGTCAGGCGCATCACTACACCCAACAATCAGCCCCAACGCTAATAGAGATAATATGCGTCGAATGGCCGAGAAATCATTCAGTATGTCGACAAGAGGCTTGTGCATTCTAACTACCGTGGCAATTTACACGACAGGAGGTATCACACAATAATATGGTGCCATACAATATAAATTTTCACGCCCTAGGTGGTGATGATGGCGGATGATTTCGAGGCGATTTTGGCTGACCCACGCGTTCAGATGGGTTTCCTGATTGCGGACACATCCCGATTGCTCAAATCGACCTTCGACACTGCCATGCTGGCCGAGGGCGCGACGCGAACGAAATGGCGCGCGCTGATCTACATCCTGCGTGACCCTGGCCTGTCCCAGTCACGTCTGGCGGAATATCTGGATATCGGACGTGCGGCGGCCGGAGAGATCAGCGCCTATCTGGTCAAGGAAGGTCTGGTCGAGCGCCGCAAGAACGCCGAAGACAGCCGGGCCTGGAATTTGTTTGCAACCGATCTGGGATACGCAATCGCTCCCGAACTGACCGAGGTTGCCTTCAAGCTGATTGACGAGGTGTTTGCTAATATATCAACGGAAGAGGTCAGCCGTGTGGTCACTGTACTGAGCAAGCTGTCGAACGCCCTGGAGCAAGCCGCGAAATGATAATAACCATTCCCTATGACAAAACGTCAGGTGACCTGAGCCCCATTTGGTCCCTCACTTGAATTGAAAGTCTGTCGATACGGAGACAGACGATGCGCAAGAGC
>CAXBKM010000029.1:0-11995 GCA_963976265.1 uncultured Maricaulaceae bacterium | reverse complement strand
TTCAACCCCTCCCGTCCCTACGGGACACCCTCCCCATATCCAGGGGAGGGAGAAGGACAGGCCAAGCGCCGCGCTCCGCTCGCCCCTATTTCTTGTTTTTCATATGCTCCAGGCCGCCGACCTGTCCCGATTTCTGGGAGGGCTCAGAGGCGTTGAATTTCTTCTTCTGGTTCTTTTCAGCCTTGGGCTTCTTGGCTTGCTTGGATGGTTTGTTCTGACCTTTGGCCATGATGTATGTCCTTACCGATGGGGCAGATCGCCCCGAAACAGTCATTCTACGCCTTTGTTGTGAGGCGCGATAGCGGGCCGGTCGATTTATTAAACGGATGGACTAGATTGGGTCTCAATCTCCAGCAGCCGTCGAAAGCCACATCCCATGATCATTGTCCATCATCTGGAAAATTCCCGTTCACAGCGCGTTTTATGGCTGCTGGAAGAACTCGGTCTGGCGTATGAGGTGAAACGCTATGAGCGTGACCCCCAGACCATGCTCGCTCCGCCGGAGCTCTACAAAATTCACCCCTTGGGCAAGTCTCCGGTGATCGAAGAGGACGGCGTGATCGTCGCGGAAACCGGCGCGGTGATGGAATATATCCTTCAAACCCATGGCGGCGGCGATTTGATGCCCGCGCCGGGATCGGCAGCGGCGCGTGCCGTGACATACTGGCTTCACTATGCCGAAGGCTCGGCCATGACACCGCTCTTGTTGAAACTGGTCTTCACGCGCCTGCCGCAAAACGCCAATGCGCTGGTGCGCCCGCTGGTCAAGGGCGTGTCATCGAAAGCGCTGTCCAGTTTTGTCGATCCGCGCCTGGCCGAGCATATAAATTACTGGGAAACGCATCTGGCCGCGACTGGCTGGTTTGCCGGTGATCAAATGAGCCTGGCCGACATCATGATGAGCTTTCCGCTGGAGGCCGCCGTCGCACGCGCCGGTGCAGGCGACAAGGCCCATATCGCCGATTTCCTGGGCCGGATTCATGGCCGGCCGGCCTATAAACGCGCTCTGGCGCGCGGCGGCCCTTACGCCTATGCGTGAGGCGGTGTAGCGTCTGCGGTATGACAGCAGACAAGACGCACAATGGGTCCTGTTTTTGCAGCGCAATCACCTATCGGCTCAAACGCGATCCGATGTTCGTGCATGCCTGCCATTGCAGGGACTGTCAGAAACAGACGGGCGGGCCGTTTGCAATCAACGCCCTGATTGAACGCGCCGAAGTCGAAATTCTCGGCGGCGCCCCGATCTGCGTTAAAATGGGCACCGATTCAGGGCGTCCACACGACATCTATCGTTGTCCGGCCTGCCATACGGCGCTGTGGAGCGATTATGGGCGGCGTGAAAAACTGGTGTTTATTCGCGTGGCAAGTCTCGATGAACCGGAACGCTGTGCGCCGGACGTCCATATTTTCACCCACACAAGGCTGCCCTTTGCCGATATTCCCCCAGACAGCCGGGCGTTTAATATTTTCTATGACATGCGCGAAGAATGGCCTGCGGACTCGCTTGAACGGTTTGCGGCATTAGGTGTCAGAATGCTCGGAATTGCCGCAACAGGCTGAATAGAGACAGGAAAGCCGGGAAAAATGTTCACCCAAAAAAACAACCCAAAAAAACAACCCAAAGATGTAATTACTTTGATATACTCTCTCGATCTTTCAGGGGATGGAGAGGGAAATGACACCCATATTCGTTTTTGCAATGGCAGGAAGTTTGGCAATTCAAGCGATTGATGAGCCTGAAGTATCGACAGGCCCCGACCACACACGCCAGTCAACCGGTGTCGAACAGGATAACGACGCCAATCGCGACAATAACTATTTTTCAAACTGGGGCGTTGGGCCGGCAATAACCTATGACGTTTTCAATCGTCCGCGGGTTGATAATGCGCGCGTCGAGAACGGGATTATCCGTGGTGACGAGCAGGCCAATGCTGGCGCGAGCCTGTTGCTGGAGATGCATTTCATGCGCCCGGTGGAAAGGCTGACGCCTTTCTCGCGGCAATTCGGAAGCAGTTTTTGTGGGGATGGCATATTGTGTGGGGCCGGCCCGTTCATTGCCGTTCAGGCTGGGAGCGATGAAATCATTGAGGCGCTGGGTGCGGGATGGATGTGGGGGTTTCGCCGCGAAGATCAGCAAGACCGGCTCTGGGGGGCGGGACAGTTTAATTTTGGAGTCGGCCTTGTCGTCGATCCCAATGCGACGACGCTGGCACCCGGATTTGAGCTCAATGAACCTCTGCCGGCCGGTGCGACAGATGTGATCGTCGAGGACGATGCACAAGTTGGTCTGATTATTGTGTTTTCGCTTTCGCGCTAAACCGTGAGCCCGAAACCGGTCCTCGTTCAGAGCTGGTCGGCGGCGAATGTGTCGCAGCTTGATATCGTCGGGTTCTCATAGCCGCGCATGAACCAGCGCTGGCGCTGCTGCGCGCTGCCATGGGTAAAGCTGTCGGGAACCACCCGGCCCTGACCCCGGCGCTGGATCGTGTCATCGCCGACCGCTTCGGCCGCGGCCATGGCCTCTTCCAGATCGCCGGGCTCCAGCAGGTTGAAGCGGGCATCGGCGCGCGCCGTCCACATGCCGGCCAGGCAATCGGCCATCAATTCAACACGGACCTGAACCGCATTGGCCTCTGACTGGCGCACGCCGCGTTGCCGGGCATTGGCCTGGTCGAGAATGCCCAAAACATTCTGGACATGATGGCCCACTTCATGCGCCAGAACATAGGCTTGCGCGAAATCGCCATCGCCTGCACCCATGCGCGACAATTCATCGTAAAAGCGTAGATCAATGAAGATACGCTGATCGGGCGGGCAGTAGAACGGGCCCATGGCTGCGCTGGCAAACCCACATGTCGACGGGGTGGCGTCGGAAAACAGAATGAGTGAGGGTTCGGGATAAGTCTGACCGGCTTCAGCAAAAACCGCGCCCCACACCTCTTCGGTATCGGCCAGAATGACAGCGGCCAGTTCGGCGTCGTCTTCCGTGCCCGGCGGAATTTCGCCCTGCACGGCGGTCGGTTGTCCGCCGCCGCCCATCAACAGGCCGAGGACGGATTGGACGCTATTACTGCCGCCAAAAAAGAAAATCCCGGCGACGATGACGCCAACGATCAGCAGGCCGCGCAGGCCGAACAGGCGTAAAATGATCGGCAATATCGCGAGCCCGCCGCCCCCGCCACCGCGATAGCGTGTTCCGCGATTATCGATCACATTGCGGCTGCGCCGCCGTCCGCGCCATCGGGCCATGTCAGTCCTCCCTGAGGGCATCATTCGAAACGGATTTTGCGAAAAGTAAAGCCTGAAGGCGGGCCCTCCGCGCGCTGACCCGCCAGAAAACTTGTCCACGCGCTGTCCAGTGCCGGTTAGACTGGCCGCTTCCCGGTTCGCAAATCGCGCGATAGTCTGGTAGTAATAGTCGTAGTAAGAGACGTTTTTACCGCCTTGAAAAATTTTTGCTGCGATTGAAGTGTTGTCATGGTTCGTTTGTTCACTCTTGTCCTTTTTGTCCTGTTCGCCAGCCCGGTATGGGCCGACGACGAGCACCCAAGGCCCTTTTCAGCTGAAACAGACGCCATGGCCGAAGCCGAGGCCGCCTTGGTGCGCGCTGAAGAACGTGGGACCCGCCTGTTATTGGTTTTCGGTGCCAATTGGTGCCATGACAGTCGCGGTCTCGCCAACCATTTCGCCCAGGACGATATGACAGCGCTGCTGAACGAAAATTACGAATTGCTCTACATCGATATCGCCTGGCGGGAACGGAATATTGACGTGCTGAATCGCTTTGGTGCTGCGGCCATTTACGGCACGCCGACTGTCCTCATTTATGACCCCTATCAGGGCCTGATGAATGGCGACACCATGCATTCCTGGCACACCGCCTATTCACGCAGCCATGATGCGGTCGTTGAGTATTTTACCGTCTGGGCCGATGCTCGCCCGGGTTCCAGTCTTGCCCAATCGACCGAAACCTATGCCGCGCTGATCGCCGAAATCGACGCTTGGGAAATCCGTGAAGCCGAACGGCTGAATGCAGCGTATGTCGCGCATGCGCAAATGCGTGCCGAGGTTTTCGGTGAAGACGGAGCCGATGATGAAATTGTTGCGCGTTTCAATACGCTTGAGCGCGAGATCAATACCCATCGCTCAATGATGCGCGCCGACCGCGAAAGCCTCTACGCCGACGCCGCCGAGTTGGTTCGTACCGCCTTGATCGAAGAAGCCAACGGCGAAGCGCTCGACTTTGCAATTGCCCGCCGATTTGACGCCAGTGAGCCCGAACTGGCTCTCGAGTTTCCGAGTTATCCGCCTTTCCTGCTGCCAACGGGCGGGTAAAAAAGACCCCATCTGAGTTTTTCAGACGGGGCCTTGAAAGATCGGGCGTGTCAGGGGAGGGGAGGTCGAACACGCGCCCGGAGCGCAATGCCTAAACCGGCATGCACACTCAGAAATACACGACATTTCCTGTACGGGCCCGGAACGCCGCGTTCATCCCACCGCCATCTCGCCACAGCGTCGCCATGGACGCAGATCAGGAACAGGGGTTAGTTTGCGCAGGACGGGATAGGGAGAGTTTGGGTTTCATGCGTATTTTTGTATTCGCCGCCATTGCGGCATTTTTGATGGCTGCGCCGCTTGTCGCACAGGACGCCGAGCAATTGTCATCGCGAGATTTGCGCAACTATCTGCACACTATTCAAACCAAGCCGGGTATGGACGGCTCTCCGATCCAGCGTCGGACAGGCGATGATTCCTGTCGCTGGGCCAATGATGGCGAATGCGATGATCCGCGCTACGGCACGGGCGCATGCCAACAGGACACCGACTATTCCGATTGCTGGCGCATTGTTCAGGGTGTCGAAGACGATTCCTGCCAGTGGGCCAATGACGGCGAATGCGATGAGCCGGGCTTTGGTACCGGCGCCTGTACCCAAGGCACAGATCTGAGCGATTGCGGCGATGTTATCGGCTTGCGATTCCGCAATGACAGCTGCGAAACGGCGTTCAATGGTGTCTGTGAAGAACCCGGGCTCGGCAATGGTGCCTGCGCCGAGCGCACCGATCGCGCCGATTGTATCGGACGGGCGCGCCCATTGACGATCAATGACCATTTCTTCGGCAATGACGACCGCATCTTCATGGATACATCCATCATGCCCTGGGCGGCTGTCGGCCAGGTCACATTCGATGCCGGCGGTGCGTGCACGGCGACCCTGATCGGCGATGACATTTTGATCACGGCATCGCATTGCGTACACGACGAAGGGCGGTTGAATGCCGCCGGGCAGTTTGAAACCGGCTATGATTTACCCAATGGTCCACGCACAGCGCGCGTCATCGACGTCTTTATTTCACCGGAATGGGACGATGCCCGTTTCTCCGGCACGGATGAAATTGATGGCACAGACTGGGCGTTGCTGCGCATTGACCAGCCTCTGGGCCGTACAATCGGACAAGTGGGTATTCGCGGCCTGGTCGACACGGTCGGTGAACGCGGCGCACTTCGCGAACCGCTCTATCAGGGCGGCTATAGCTGGGACACTGGCGCGCATCTTTCAGGCAATATCGACTGCAATATGATCGAGATATTCCGCGATGGCACCATGGCGCATGACTGCGATACGACGCGCGGCGATTCCGGGTCTCCATTCATGGTTAGAGACGGCAACCAGTATTTTGTCGTTGCAACCGATTCCAATTTTCGGTCCAACCCGGACGGGCCCTTTATCTACATTGCGGTCCGGTCTGAAGAATGGCTGCGTTATTACGATGATTTTGCCGCAGGCCGTGTTGGCGCAAGTCAAGCCCAGCCACGCGGTCCGGGAAAACCCGGAATTTCGAACGCGCCATCCAATCCACGTCCGGCGCGGCCAAACCAGCCATGAATTTGGCCAAGCTCAGTACGCCCTCGCGTCTCATGCTGGGTGCGTCGGTTATCTTTGGGTTTGTCTATCTGCTGACTGATTTCGGTCTGACTTTCGACTTCCCGCTTAGTGCAGCGGTCAAGGCGATGGGAATAATTCTGCTTGCAGGCATTGCCCTGCGAGAGAAAGCGCCAATCCTTGCAATGGCGCTACTGGCGTCTGCCGTGGGTGACATCATGCTGGCTTGGCAACCCCGGCAGATGGTATTTGGCATCGCAGCTTTTGGGGTCGTGCATCTGGTCTATATCGGAATTTTCGCCGGACGCGTGAAAAGCGCTGGCCTTCGCGGCTTGCCGGGTTGGATCGGCGCCGGGCTGATCGCCATATTCGGCGCCGCCATGCTGACGTGGCTTTATCCCGGTATGGGGGAGCTGACAGTTCCGGCGACGATATATAACGGCATCATTCTGGTTATGGCGGTTTTGGCGGCCATTTCTCGTGCGCCGTTTTTGGCTTTGGCCGGAGCCTTGCTGTTCGTGCTGTCCGACAGCTTTATTGGCGCACGTGAATTCCAGAATGCTTTCATGTGGTCGGGACCGGTAATCTGGGCCACATACTATATCGGACAGCTTTTCCTGACACTTGGCCTGTTGATGCGAGATCCCGCCTAGAATTCGCGAACCACCGAAATCGTGACGATGGAGTCGCCGGCCTCAAAGCCCGGCAGGGGTTCGAACTCATATTGGTAGCGCCAGCCAAGTTCCAGAGCCCAGGCTTCGGTGACTGCGGTCGTGAAACTGAAAACCTGTTGCAGCTTCGAGGATTCAGCGGCCAACAGGGTTGTTTCTGATCCCAATGAACTGGTGTCATTAATGGTCCACGCAAAATCGGAACCCAGATCCAGAACGATCTGGGTTTCGTCAGGGCCCAAAGTGGGTGTGAGATAACGCACACCCGGACCGGCGCGCAGTGACCAGTCAAACTTCTCACTGGCGATCGCCTGATATGTCAGACCTGCGCTGGCAAAGACGGTCCAGTCATAGCTCGACAATTGATCGCGATCATATTGTCCGCCCAAAAACGCGCCCCAGCGATCATTGAAGGCGCGTTCAATGCGCGATTCGATTTGGAGTTGATCTTGTGAGACAGCTCCGGCGGACTCGGCATAGCCGTAATCGAACCGGTTGGTCAGGTTCCAGCCATTGCCGAAATCACGGTCGAGATGAAAACCCAGCGCGTAGGATTGCTGCTCGCTATTGCCCGAGACATGGCTGAGACCGGCCGAGATACGACCGGACCAGCCGAGAAGGAAGCTACGATCTGTCGTTGGCAGGTCCGTCTGCACGCCATTTGCAGGCGGTCCGGATTCGCCAGGTGCCTGCGTCATTGCGGCCATTGGGCTCGGCGCCGCGCGGGTCGCGGGCTCAAGGCCAAGAGCTGTTCGCGCGCTGCCCAGACGTTCCGGCGCGATATCTGAAATCGCTCGTATCACTGCATCGGCACCGCCTGGCGCGACATTGGAAATCAGAATGATTGTTGCGTTGAAATGCGTGCCGTCATCATGTGTCGCGGCTTCGCCAATGAGTTGGCGATAATCGTCTGACAATTCCTGCGCGCTTGCCGAAACACTGATGAAAAGCGCGAAAAATATCGCTGCAAAAAACCGAAACCGCATCTGTCCTGCCTCAAATTGACTATTCGGGGCAGGACTTAGTGCGTGATGCGGGCTTCGTCGACCCTGTTAGGCGTCTTCGGTGATCAGGCCTTTCTCAAGCGCCTGCTTCTTCATGGCCGCCTGCAGTTTTTCAAAGGCGCGAACTTCAATCTGGCGAATGCGCTCACGCGACACGCCATAGACCGCAGCCAGTTCCTCAAGCGTTTTGGGCTCTTCGGACAGACGGCGTTCCTGGATGATGTGGCGTTCGCGTTCATTCAGATCGACCATCGCGTCCTGCAGCAGGCTCATGCGCGTATCGAACTCGTCGGTTTCGCCAAGCTCTTCCTCCTGGGAGGTTGCGCCGTCATCTTCAAGCCAGTCCTGCCACTGCGTTTCTCCGCCTTCCGATCCGCGCAGTGGCGCATTCAAGGAGGCATCCGGGCCGGACATGCGGCCATTCATGGAGGTCACTTCATCGGTGGTGACCCCGAGTTTTGTTGCGATTTCTTCGACCTGTTCAGGGCGCAGATCGCCTTCATCGAGCGCCTGCATTTGGCTTTTCATGCGGCGCAGATTGAAGAAGAGTTTTTTCTGAGCGGCGGTTGTACCCATTTTCACAAGCGACCAGGACCGCAAAATATATTCCTGGATTGAGGCGCGGATCCACCACATGGCATAAGTCGCCAGGCGGAATCCCTTGTCGGGGTCGAATTTTTTGACCGCCTGCATCAAGCCGACATTGCCTTCGGAAATCACTTCCGCGACAGGCAGGCCATAGCCGCGATAGCCCATGGCGATTTTCGCCACGAGACGCAGATGTGACGTGACAAGCTTTTCAGCCGCGCCGGTGTCTTCATTCTCGCGCCAGTTTTTGGCGAGCATGAATTCTTCCTGCTTTTCCAGCATGGGAAATTTGCGGATCTCGGAAAGATACCGGTTCAGACCGCCTTCAGGCGACAGTGAAAGTGCTGGTGCGTTGGCCATGTTCGCATCCCCTGTTTCGCGGCAGCAACTTACGGATATTCCCATATCCAACCGCGTTCGAAATTCTATTTAGGAAGCCTGTTTCGGTTTTGCGAGGGGTTCACGGTGTTGTGAGACTGATTTTATCCCCGCAAATGTGAGAGTCTCTCACAAGGAGTGTTGGCTTCTATTACTACGATTACCACGCATCACGCGCCGAAAGCTTCCCAAATAGCGAAGGCCAGTCTAGCCGGGAAACAGGTGCACGGGGACAAATACTTCCCTCGCAGGCCGGTTTGGGCTTGAGTGGCGCAATGCCTGTTCGCAAATCCCGACCGCGTGATTCCCTCGCCTCCCGGCAAGCTCTGCTGGACGCGGGCGCGGTCCTGTTTGCCCAAAATGGCTATAAGGGCACGACCCTTGATGCACTGGCCGACCGCTCCGGTCTGAACAAGGCGATGGTCGCCTATTATTTTAAATCGAAATCGGGTCTCTATCAGGCGGTTCTCGATCAGGGTATCGGTGCGGTCTTGTCCAATGTCGAGGCGGCCGACATTGAAAGCCTGCCTTTCGAGGCGCGGTTGACGGCGTTTGCGCGCGCCATTGCGTCCGGTTTCAACAATGCACCGTTTCTGCCTGGCATGCTGGTTCAGGATTATCTGGCCGGAGATCAGGGCCAGCGCCCGGAAGCCTTCGCCAGCCTCGCGCGGATGTTCCAGACAACACGCGCCATACTGGAGCGCGGTCAGATCGAAGGCAAAGTGCGCGCCGTTGATCCACACATGTTCCATCTGAGCCTGGTCGGATCGCTGGTGTTTTTTGGCCTGACGAAGCGCTTTCGCGATAATCTGGAACGCGAAGGGCGCCTGCCGATGAGCAATCCGGATATGGACGAATATGCGACGTTTTTGGGCGACATGCTGGGGGCAGGCTTGCGCCCCCAAGCCTAGGCCAATCGAGTATTGATGCACGCCAATCCATGTTTGGATGCAAAATAAATATTGCCCAATACACTGGTAATTATAGGCTTTTTGAATTAAACAAACGGTTAGTTAGTCGTAGAGCTAACGCCATTGATTGAGGAGCTTTAAACCCATGAAACCTGTCACCACACTTGCCAGCCTTCTGGCGATCATCCTGTCGGCCACCGCCATGGCGGATGACCGCCCTGCGCTCGACATCCTGCTGGATTATGCCAGCGATTATGAAAACGACCCCTTCCTGACCGAGGCGCAGATGTTCGGCGTCCAGGTCGGCGAGGACTGGTATACGGTCAATGCCGAGCCTGGCGATGTGACGATTGCCACCGGCACGCCGTCCGAACCGAGCATTTTCTTCGTCACCGACATTGAAACACTGAACCGGATTGATCGCGGCGAGATCAATGCCATGACCGGCATGGCCAAGGCGCAATCGTCTGATTTTGCGCCGATGGATATGGACATGATGGAGGGGTTTCAGCCCGGTGACGGTTTTCTGGAGAACCTGCTGGGCACGGCTTTTCATTTCTGGACGCGCGGTGCCCCCGAAGCCATTCCGTTTGGACGCGGCATGACGCGTGTGACCCATGGGACCAATACCGGGATATTCTATTACCAGCCGGGCTTTCGCAGTGGCTTCTTCCACATTGAGGCGGGCCATCACGTCAATGAACCGGAAAGCGAACAGACCAATCCATTCCCGACCATGATTATCGTCAATGAAGGCTGGGCTTATGCGCGGATCAATGGCGTGGAAATGCGCGTCGAGGCCGGTCATGCCTATTTCATCCCGGCTGGTCAGGCGCATGAATTCTGGTTGCCGGAAGATGCCGATCACGACGCCATCGGCTTCCTCTTCATGTTTGGTGAGGGGGCTTAGCCAAACCCCCTATTCCTTTTCAGCGAGGCGGATTAGTCTCATTGGCAATGACCGATGATCTTCGTCCATCCTGGAGCCGTGCCGCGCCTTTACTGGCACCCTATACATCTGACATCGGCGTCGGCAGCCCGGCGGCCGATGTCAGCATGTTTGACCAGGATGGCCGGCCTCTGCGATTGTTCGAAGATGCCTTTGCCGGTCATACGCTGGTTCTGGTGTTTTGCGGTCCGCTCGACAATGCCGAGGTGAGCAAGGGTTTGGCGGGCTTTGCCAGGGTGGAAAACCGCCTGCAGGATGCCGGTGCGAAACTCATCATTGTTTCGTCGAGGACGGACGCCCGACAGGCCCGCGGCCTCAAGGACGAAATAGGTCTGGCCGCACCGGTCTGCGGTGATGGCAATGGCAGCGCCTTTGCCCAGTACGGACTTGGCAAGGGCACAGACATGCCAGGCCGTCTGTCGCTGCGCACCGTTATCGTCACCCCCAATCGTCAAGTGAGAGCCATCATGGATGAACCTCAATCTGCCTCGCAGGCCGCGAGCATCGTCGATTCCGTAAGCGAGGAAGGGGCGGCTGCGCGCCACTGGGTCCCCGGTCATGCGCCGATCCTGATCATTCCCAACGCGCTGACGCCCGATGATTGTGCCGCCCTGATTGGCCATTTCACCGCTGGCGGGGCGTTCGCCATAGCGAAATCTTCCCAACCCGCTCCGGAAGGCATGAAACTGCCGGTCTATGACTACAATCGTCAGGACCGGATCGACCACATCATCTCCGACCAGGCCATATTACAGCGCATCGACCAGCGCCTGCATGAGCGCGTCGTGCCCATGGTCAAGAAAGCCTTCGCCTTTGACGTGACTCAGCGCGAGCCGCTTCATATTGCGCGCTATAACGGCCCGCGAGACGGGATCGAGGTCGGCCATCGCGACAATGTCGCGGCATCCAGCGCGCACCGAAAATTCGCATTGTCGATCAATCTCAACGACGATTTTGAAGGCGGCGAGCTGGTCTTCAACGAATACGCGCCGCAAGGATATCGCGCCGCGCCGGGCACCGCGCTGGTCTTCTCCTCATCCCTCACTCTCGAACATCATTGCCTTGCCGTTGACCGGATGGGTAAAGCCCAAAGATGCGGCATGCAGGGCCTGACGCTTGAAGTCGCGAAAGACATTGTCGCGATCGACCTGAAGAAAGGCCTGGGTCCGCGCGCGTCCATAGACCGGGTCGCCCAGCATCGGACAGCCGATATGGGCCATGTGAACGCGGATCTGATGGGTCCGCCCGGTTTCCAGACGGCATTCCACTTTTGATGCCATGGGCGTGCCAATCGCCGCGCCGGTTTCATGACCGAATTTGGCGAGTGTCGTATAATTCGTAATCGCGATTTTGCCGATTTCCCGGCGTTCATCACGCACCACCGCCATTTTTTTGCGGTCCTTGGTGGATCGCGCCAGGCGCGTTTCAATCCGTCCGTCGCGCGGATCGGGCCCAAAGCGTACAAAGGCGATATAACTGCGCTGTGCACTGTGATCGGCAAACTGTGCGGCCAGACCCTGATGGGCGATGTCGTTTTTCGCGATCACCAGAATGCCGGATGTGTCCTTGTCGATGCGATGGACAATGCCGGGGCGTTCCACCCCGCCAATCC
>CAXBKM010000028.1:0-12175 GCA_963976265.1 uncultured Maricaulaceae bacterium | reverse complement strand
CGGTGCTTCGCGAGCCGTCAATGCGATCCACGGCGCCGATGTGGACGCCGAAATCTATGAAATTGAACTCAGCGATGGACGCTGGCTGCATTATTCAGAACGCAGTACAGCAGATGGCGGCCTGGTCAGTGTTGGCGCAGACATCAGTGATCTGAAACATCAGGAAAACGCCCTCAAGGATTCTGAATCGGCGCTCCTCACGACGATCGAAGACGTCAAGAAAAATCAAAAACGCATCGCGGAACTGGCCAAGAAATACGAAGAAGAAAAAATCCGCGCTGAAGAGGCCAATCGATCGAAAAGCGAATTCCTGGCCAATATGAGCCACGAATTACGTACGCCGCTGAATGCGGTGAACGGTTTTTCGGAAATCATGTTGCGCGAAATGTTTGGCCCGCTCGGTGATGAGCGCTATGTCGATTACGTCAAGGATATTCACACGTCAGGCGAACATTTGCTGGCCTTGATCAACGACATTCTGGATATGTCAAAAATCGAAGCCGGCAAGATGACCCTGCAAAAAGAGCCCATTGATCTGCCCGAAACGATTGAACAGTGCATGCGGATTGTCCGTGGGCGCGCTGACGAAAAAGACATTCGTGTTCAAATTGATGTCGATGATGCTCCAGAAATCGATGCCGATCCGCGGGCACTCAAACAGGTCATTTTGAACCTGGCATCCAATGCCGTGAAATTCACCCCTGAAGGCGGGCGGATTTCAGTGCGAACTTTCTCGACCGCCGATGGGGTCGCCATCCAGGTTACGGACACCGGAATTGGTATCGCCAAAGAAGATTTGCCGCGGCTGGGTCGGCCTTTCGAACAGATTGAAAGCCAACACTCGAAATCACATCAGGGTTCAGGGCTCGGCCTCGCCCTGTCGAAATCTCTTGTCGAGATGCACGGCGGATCGCTGACGATTGAAAGCGATCTGGGCGAAGGCACAACTGTGACCTTCATCATGCCGTTTTCAGGCGAAGTGCCCGTCACTCCGCGCAGCGATATCACGCAGGATGTCGATCTCGACGAAAATGCTGCAGCCAGCGACCCCGCTGAGCCAAAACAGGCAGCTGGGGTCGCCTAATGGCGATCACGGGGCGGTGGTGGTCGGCGACGTCTTCCATCGCGAGGTCTCGAAGATGGGCGTCGTCCCGCCTCGATCGCTGCCGCTCTCGATTCGGCATCCAGATCAGCAACGATGTCGAGTATGACCGCCTCAAGCGAGGCCTCCATGTCCATACGTGCATTGCGCAACGCACCGAAGGCAGATTGAACGGCGTCGGCGTCATAGGGTTCAGCCAGAATGGCGTCGCGCGCCTCCATCTGCGCATCGCGAACCTGCTCAAAAAGATCGCGCGTGCGGGACCTTTCCTCCTCAAGTCGCTCGCGCGCGGCGGCACGCTGTCCTTCGGGGAGCGCTTCGAGGAAAGCACGATAGTTAAATCGGTCACCACGCGGCTGCCGACCCTGCGCTTGATGGTGTGGCGGCGGACGCAATGTCGGCCCGTCAGACACTTTATGCAGAACAAAACCAATCAAAACGCCATTGGTCAGGATTGAGACCAGGAGCGCGATAATCCAGGGTGCAGCGCGGTTCATGCCCCGCCTCCCAAGTCAAATTCCCAATCTGCGGACAGGCTGTCAAATACGTCGGCGTAATTATCGTCTGTCGAATCCGTTGCTGATTGAGGCAGAAGGCTGCCGCCTGCATATCCACCCATGGCTCCGACCACCAGAACTGCGGCGGCGGCCGCAGCCGCCTGACGCCAGTCTGACAGAAAAGGATTGGGCGATTGGGCCAAAATTCGACGGGCAAGAAGATCACTGGCCGGGATGTCTCTTGCGCCATCCAGCATATGGTCAAGCGCACTCGCCGCTTCGACAAGAGGCGCCGTCAATTCCGGATTATCATCGGCAAAGGACTGCGCATCACCGCGTTGGTTTTCCGGCCAGCGGGCGGTGTTGCCGCCATAAGCATCCAGCAATTCGGCAAATTTCTGAATATCCATACCTTACCCCTCTTCACCTCGCGTCGCGAAACCGGTCAGTAAATCCCCCGACTGACTCATAAGCGTTTCGCGCAGTTTTCGTCGTGCCCGTGACAACAGTGATTCCAGCGCATCCACACTGACATCCATAATCGCCGCTGCCTCGATATTGCTCATTTCCTGAAAATGACAGAGTTCCAGCGCCATACGTTGCCGGTCCGGGAGCACAGCCAGAGCCGCGATCACCTGCTCGGTCGTTTCAGACTCGCCCAATTGGGCTTCCGCACTGGGTTCTCCACTCGTTCTTTCAGGCAATACCTCCATCAGGGTTTCGCGCTTTTTGCGAAGTCGATCATAGCATAAATTGATCGCGATCCGGCTCATCCATGTTTCGACTTTGGCTTCACCGGGCCGCCAACGATCCGCCGCTTTCCACACGCGCAGAAAAGTTTCCTGCGCTACATCTTCAGCTTCAATCGGATCTTTGAGCATGCGTCGGGCTAGCCCCAAAAGACGCGGCAATCGACGATCCATAAGCGTACGGGCAGCCGACTTGTCGCCGCGCGCCAGTCGCACCATCAAATCTGCATCGACGTCGGGGACGGCGGTTTTTGTTTCCGTGATGCGGCCGAAATTTTTGGCCATGCAGCTCGGTGTCCTTTCACCGCCAATCCCCTAATGTCGCATGAAGTGACTAGTCACGCCACCAGCGGCCACGACGCTCGCGCCGCTCTTGTCGCGCCTCAACAGCTGCATCGAGTTCGTCAGGCGTGATCGAGCCATCCGAATTGGCATCGAGACGATCAAACATGGGGCTTTCTACGGCCATGTATTCAGCCCGCGAAATTCGCCCATCTTCATCGGTGTCCACAGCCTCGGCGCGATCTCTGCGATCACCGCGACGGCCACGGCGGCGTTCACGGTCCATACCATCGGCTTCCGCGCGTGCACGCAGGCGCTGATGGGCGGGTGAACGGTCTTCAGCGGACAAATATCCGTCACCGTTGCGGTCCATCCAGTCAAACGTCTCGCTGCGAAGCTGGTCTGCTTCCGCACGCGTGATCGTATTGTCGCCATTGGCATCAGCAGCCCGCAACATCATCGACGCCCGCATGGCACCACCACCATGATGCCCACGCGCTCCGTGGCCACCTTGACCACCGCCACGTTGCGCATCAGCGAGTGGAACCGCAAGCACCATCAAACCAGCCAGGCTGGCAATAAAAAGAGAGGATCTCATATTTCAATCTCCAACGTCATCCCTTGCACTCTTACAAACGGATGACGCCGCGCAATCCGTCGCTATCGGGAATGTTGGGTGACATATTTATTAAACGCCAGGGAAACAAAGTCCGCACGGCTGTCCAGATGGCCTTCCAGTTTTTCGAGAGACTGAACGCCAGCCGTTTCTGCCAGCAGTGCAGCAAACCCGCGAGACGCTGTTTTGGGGTCGAAGCCGGAGCCGTGAGCCGTGCGCAGCAATTGCGACAAGGCAAAGTATAAATTACCTGTTTCAATCAAGCGTTTCGCATCGTCAACGTCGACAAAGCGAAGCTCTGACAGGTTCGCCAGCGCATCAAATGTTGACGGTTTGCGCGCATCGTGCCCTGCCTGAATAGCCAATAATTGTTGAGTTTGCGCAATGAATTCAATGTCGATCAGGCCACCCGCGCGCAATTTGATATCCCACACGCTTTTTGGAGGGCGCGCTGCCCGCATTCGCTCACGCATCTCTGCGGCATCTTTTCGGATTGTATCTGCATCCCGGGGGTTATTGAGCGCGACATCAATCGCGGAATAAATAGCAGTCGAGAGCTCAGGAGGCCCATATACGATCCGGGCGCGCGTCAGCGCCAAGTGCTCCCATGTCCACGCAGATGCATTGTAATAATCTTCAAACCGCGACAGACGAACAGCAACCGGACCTGAATTTCCTGATGGTCGCAGCTGCATATCAACTTCATAGAGCTCGCCTTCTTCCGCCGGTACAGACAGGGCACTGATCAATCGTTGGGATAGTTTGGAAAAATAACGTTCCGGGTCGTCACCGTCCCGGCCTTTTTCCACGTCATACACCAGCATCAGATCAAGGTCGGAGTCCGCCGCCAATTCACGGCCACCGAGCTTGCCCATCCCCAAAATAGCGAACTCACCGGGCGGCGGGCCAAATCGATCTGCCACATGCCTGATCGTCGCGTCCGTCAGAACACGAATACTTTGATCGGCCAAATCGGCATAAGCCCGCCCCGCGGGCGTTGGCCCAGCCCGCCGTGTCAAAATCTGCGCACCGATCCGAAAACGTTCTTCGCGAACAAGACGGCGAACATCATTCATCACGTCTTCGAAAGGCGCTGATGCATCGAGGCGTCGATCGAATAATGCCCGCTCGTCACCATCGGAATCGTCGGCCACAGATGTTGAAAACCGCGGGTCAAACATGACATCCAACGTCGCAGGTCTCTGGGCCAGTATTTTGGCCAACTGAGGTGCCAGACCGACGATTTTGACGAGATCGTCCGCCAGTTGTGGCTCATTCTTGAGCATGGAAAGTGGTTGAACGCCCATCGGCAGGTTTTCAAAAAATGTTGCAAACCGAACCAGCGCACCATCCGGTTCCCCGGTTTCAGCAAGCGCTGAAACCAGACGCGGTGCCAACAATGTCAGCAATTGCCTAGCGCGTGCGGTCCGAACAGCTCTGGCGCGGCCCGCAGCCCAGGCGTTAAACTTGGCCCAAACGTTTTTCGGGTCAGAAAAGCCCAACTTTTCCAGTGTCTTTAACGTATCTGGCGTCGGTTCAACGCCTGTAAAAACCAGGCTGCCGTGTACACTTGATAGGGAGTCATCTTCGTCAAACTGGTCAGTGAAGATGTTGTGAACGCGTTCAAGAATTTCACGAATGCGCTGATCAAACACCTCAATTGACGACTCGCCGCAAAGCGCCGCAACCCGTCTTCGGGTGTTCTGGTCCTCTGGAAGTGTTTGGGTTGGCTCGTCTTCAAGCATCTGTATGCGATGTTCGACAGCGCGCAGATAATAATAGTCTGACTCAAGCTTGCTGACATCAAGCCCAACAAGTTTTTTTGCTGTGACAAGGCGCTTTAATGCGCGCACCGGTGATGCAATACGCAGGGATTTATCGCGCCCGCCAAAGACGAGTTGCGGTATTTGGGCCATAAACTCGATCTCGCGAATTCCACCCAGACCGAGTTTGAGATCGTGACCGGCGACTTGAATTTGCGCGCGATTGCCTATCCGCTGGATCTGTCTTGCCAGCGAGCGAATATCGTCAACGGCCGCAAAATCAATGGCACGCCGCCAAATAAACGGATCAATATCTTCCAGGAATGCCTGTGCAGCCGATCGATCACCCGCGCAGGTCCGTGCCTTGATATAAGCCGCGCGTTCCCAGTTTTGACCCAAAGCTTCATAATACCGCATGGCCGCATTCGTCGAAACGACAATTGGGGTTGATAAAGGATCAGGACGCAAGCGCAGATCGACGCGGAAAACATAGCCGTCAGGCGTTTGCTCCTGCAGGCATTTGCAAACGGCCTGGATCAAGCGTGGCAGGGTTCGACCAATATCGGTGATGGAATCTGCATTGATCAGGCTTGGATCGAACATCACAACCAGATCAATGTCGCTGGAATAATTGAGTTCTTCTGCGCCGAGCTTGCCAAGTGCGAGAACAAATAAACCCGGCAACGGGTTGTCAGGGTCGGCGGGCATGGCAATCCGCCCTTTCTCGGCCATGAACCGCACTGAACCCAAAAGCGCGGCTGCGACGCAAGCGTCGGCAAAACGAGACAATGCGCGTGTCATCTCCAGCGTCGTCCACGCACCGGAAATTTCGGCGAAAGCACAAAGCAAATGAACAGAGGATTTGAGCTGGCGAAGGCCTTGCGCCAATTCCTCCGCAGACGCAGCATCGCGCCCCCAAACGCTTGCGTCTTCAATCCATTTATCCATACAGGCTTCTGGCGCGAGCGAGATCATCGCCAGCATGGCATCCGACGAATGCGCTGCGCCTCTCGCCAGATAGGGCGCCGCGCCCAAAACAGCGTTCAAAAACGAATGATGTTCCGCGGCCAGCGCTGCGGGAATTGACGGGTCCAGCATCGACCAGCAACGATCACTCATCGCTGCATCGATAACAGGCACGTCAATACTGCGACGTTCAAACAGGGTTTGCTGCGACACCATGGACACAGCCTGACGCCGTTCGTGTTTGATTCAAGTGCTTTGTTTGTTCTTTGGAAAAACCAGAGCCGCGCGCAGTCCCGGACCGTGGCCATCCATGAATCCGGGCCCGTCACTTAACTCAAGAATGGCACCGTGAATGTCAGCGATCGCTTTTACAAGACTTAGCCCCAGGCCAGATCCGGGCTTTGTTCGCGACTGGTCCAAACGAACGAAACGTTGCGTGGCGCGCATTCGATCAGATTCGGGAATTCCGGGACCTGTATCGGTCACCGACAATTCAACATCACCTGACGCACAAGTGCGAAGTCGCAGCGTGATCGCACCGCCGGTCGGCGTATATTTCACGGCGTTATCCAGCAGATTGGCCAGCGCTTGGGACAATAAACCCCGATCGCCGACAATGGTTATTCCGGCTTCATTTTCTGCATCGAATTGGAGATTGCTGTCCTCGCAAACCGGTTCATAGAGTTCGCAGAGATCCTCGACAATCAGCGAGGGATCCAGCGGCACTAATGATCGTCGCCGCTCTCCGGCCTCAAGTCGGGAGATACTCAAAATCGCATTGAATACACCCAGCAATTCATCGGCATCGCTGATCGCCTGATTGAGAGAAGCCTCTCGTGATTGCAGATCACCATCTTCGCGCAGCGCCTCGTCGAGGCGATTGCGCATGCGCGTAAGCGGGGAGCGCAAATCATGCGCTATGGAATCACCAACATTTTTCATTCGCGCCAGCAATTCCTCGATACGATTGAGCATCGAATTGAAATTCGCCGACAATTCGTCCAGCTCATCGCCGGTGTGGTTGCGCGGTGCCCGTTTTCGAAGATCGCCAGATTCAACTGCCCGCGCCACAGCATTGATATCTTCCAGTCGACGGGAAAACCTGCGGCTGATAAAAATTCCCGACGCAATCCCCAGCGCAAGCGCAAGCGCCGACGCTGCCAAAACCGCGCGGAGCATCCCGCCGATCAGACGGTCTTCATCTTCGACATCCATACCGACGAAAATTTCATAGTCGCTTGGCAGGGGCGCAATACGGCCCCGCGCAAGGCGTTCATCTTTTTCGCTTTCTTCCTGTCCCGCAGGTGGGCGCATATACTGGAATTCTACACGGCCTTCCTGATCTTCCGTCGCGTCTGGCAGACCGCTCAGATTTCCCGAAATACGACGCCCCGAAGGATGGACAAGTAAATAGAGAAACTCGCTGCCGCCGACACTGCGTTGCAGAATGTAGCGATTGACCGCCTGAATGCCGCCATCTGCAAACCGCGCATTGACCGTGTCGATTTCTTCTTCAATCGCGGTGTCCGTGCGGCTGAGCGACAAGCCAACCGATGCAAAATAGACAAATGTAAGTATAACGACGCTCGACGCGGCCAAAAGGGCCGCCGACAGCATCGTCACACGGAAGGTGGTTGTCCGCAGGAAAGCCGGCGCGAAGCGCCTCATGACTTAGGCCTGCAACCGGTAGCCCGCACCCCTGACGGTATGCAGAAGGGCATGATCGAACGGCTTATCTATCTTGGAACGAAGGCGCGAGATGTGGACATCAATGACATTCGTCTGGGGGTCAAAGTGATAGTCCCAGACCTTTTCAAGCAGCATGGTCCGCGTCACAACCTGGCCGGAATGCTTCATGAGAAATTCCAGAAGTCGAAACTCGCGGGGTTGCAGCAGAATTTCTTCAGGACCACGCACAACTGTGCGCGCCAGCAAGTCCATTTCAAGCTCGCCTACAACCAGCTTCGTCTTGACCGTTTCAGGGTCACGCCGGCGCACCAATGCCTCAACCCGTGCCAGAAGCTCGGCAAAAGCATACGGTTTGACCAGATAGTCGTCGCCGCCCGCCTTTAAGCCTTCAACGCGATGGTCAACTTCGCCCAAGGCAGAGAGAATCAATACCGGTGTGCGGTCATCGTCCTCACGCAGCGCTTCAATAACACTCAATCCATCGCGCTTTGGCAGCATTCGATCCACAACAAGCACGTCATAGTCGGCTGAACGCGCCATTTCGAGGCCCTCTTCGCCATCGGCCGCATGGTCGACAACATGGCCGGATTCGCGAAGCCCTTTGCGAATGTAATTCGCGGCTTCGCGGTCATCCTCGATAATCAAAATACGCATGACGTCGTCCCTCTTCTTTGGCTTAGCTGGCGTCGAGTTGCAGCGCGACATAGCGCTGTGCACTGCCGCTCTGAACGAGCAACAAGATGGCTGAGCGCCCATCACCTGTGGCTTCCGCAACGGCCTCGACGAAACTCTCAACACTGGTGACTTCGTCGCCACCGGCTTCCAGAATGACATCACCGGGGCGAAGCCCCTTTTCAGCTGCTTCTGAATTGCCATCGAGTTGTTCCACGGTCAGGCCGGTCCCGTCTTCCGAAGGTGCCAGCTGCATACCGAAATAACGTGGCTCCTGCTCGGCCAGGTTCGGGTCCGACATCCGGTTCAAATCATTCTCATTGGGACGCTCGGCCAAAGTGATACGAATGGTTCGCTCATCACCGTCGCGCAAAAGGTCAAAAGCAACCTCCTGTCCGGCTGGAACAGCGCCAACGCGGCGCGTGAGATCACCGGAATCCTCAACGGATGTCCCGTTGATCGCCAGGACCACATCGCCACGTTCAAGCCCGCCCTCATCTGCCGGACCGCCTGAAACAAGCGAACTGATAATCGCGCCGCTGCGTTCCTCAAGACCCAGGCTTTCGGCGATATCTTCGGTGACATCCTGGATTTGAACACCGAGCCAACCGCGCGCAACGCGGCCATCATCCATCAGCTGTGCCACGATGTTCGCGGCCACATCAGATGGAATGGCAAAACCAATCCCGACATTGCCGCCAGATGGTGAGAAAATCTGCGAATTCACACCAATGACATTGCCATTGAGGTCAAATGTTGGACCACCGGAATTACCACGATTAATCGGCGCGTCGATTTGAATAAAGTCATTATACGCGGTCGTCGCAATTTCACGCCCGGTCGCCGACACAATGCCTGCAGTCGCTGTACCGCCCAGACCAAACGGGTTGCCAACTGCAACGACCCAATCGCCTACACGGATATTCGGATTTTCAGCCAGTGTCACAAAGGGAAAGCTCTGGCCGTCGTCGATATCCACTTGGAGCAACGCGATATCGGTCAACGGATCGGTACCAATCACGCGCGCCGGCAGCTCTCCACCATCAGGCAGGTCAATCGTGATCGAAGTCGCATTCTGGACGACGTGATTATTCGTTACGACATGGCCTTCGGCCGAAATGAAGAAGCCGGAACCCAAGGAGCGGCCCTCGCGTGCGCGCGGAGCCTGCTGGCCACCAAATTCGCGTTCCATCCATTCGCGGAATTGCGGCGGCAAATTATCCATATTGGGTGGAATATTTTGTGGCCCAACAGGCGCCTCGACAACGGCGTTGATCGATACAACCGCCGGGCTGACCCGTTCAATAAGGTCAGCGAAAGACATTGGCGCACCATTGGGTGCCGCAATAACCAACGGTCCGTTGGTATCTTGCAAAAGGGCCGATGATGGCGTGACTTGTGTAAATGCGCTCACCGAGATCGCCGCGAGAGCCAAAACTGATACATTTGCAAAGCGTCTGATACGGGACGTCGAATTCATGAGTGTCATTTCCTCTTTTTCATCGAACGGCTGGATAGCGTTCACAACTCTTTGGCTCAGCCTGCCTGACAGCGGCGTGGCTTAATTCTTACGAAAACATTACATGGCAGCTTCGCGGGGATATTCAACCTTCCAGCCGCGTGCGCACAACCACGGGCTCATGCAGGGTTCGATGAACAGGGCACCGATCTGCAATTTCCAGAAGTCGCTGGCGTTGTTTGTCATCGAGATCGCCTTCGATGCGAATCGTACGTTCGAAGATATCGACTTTGCGATCGGTATCCTCACACCCCTCGCAATCGTCCGCGTGGTCCTTGTTATGCACGACCGTCACAGTCACACGGTCCAACGGCCACTGCTTCCGGTCTGCATACATACGAATCGTCATTGATGTGCAGCCACCCAGCCCGGCGCTGATAAATCCGTATGGTGTCAATCCAGAGTTCAATCCGCCGACCGATGCCGGCTCGTCGGTCAAAATGGCGTGGTTCTGATTGACCACCCAATTCTGGTATTTGCCAAGTCCGGTTTCCTGCACAACGACACCATCCTTGACCGGCTTTGGCGCGGATGGTCGCGGGTCTTCGAAGCCATAGCGTTCAGCCCAGGCCGCAATGACCCTGGCTGCATGACGAGAGTCACTGGCATTCGTCAGAAGGTGATCGGCACCATCAAGGCTCAGGAAGGATTTGGGATGTTTGGCCGCAACGAATAAACGCGAGGCGTTTTCAACACCAACCGTGGCATCCGTGGGGGAATGCGCTATCAAAAGTGCACGCCCGAGAGACCCTGCGGCCTCTTCCAGCGAGTGTCCCGCGATATCATCCAGAAACTGCTTCCTGATTTGAAAGGGACGGCCTGCCAGAGACACAGTCGCCTCTCCGTCCCTTTTGATATCGTCAACCGACTCACAAAACTGTGCCATGACATGATCGGCATCGGCTGGCGCGCCGATTGTTACCACAGCCTTCACTGACGACATTCGGCCTGCCGCTGCAATTACAGCGGCTCCGCCCAAACTGTGCCCGATGAGGATGGTCGGTGCTGATTCATACTCGCTGAGATAATCGGATGCCTTGATCAGGTCGTCGACATTCGAAGAAAAGTTCGTGTTGGCAAAATCGCCGTCCGACTGACCAAGCCCGGTAAAGTCAAATCGCAGAACAGCGATGCCTGCTTTGGCGAGTTCTCTCGACACGCGTGAAGCCGCATGGGTATCCTTGGAACAGGAAAAGCAATGCGCGAAGATCGCAAAAGCCCGCGGTGCGCCATCCGGGCGTTCCAGGCTGGCCGCGAGCGTATCGCCCAAAGCCCCCTCAAATTCGATTTTCTCTGTTTGCACTTTTTGGCTCCGATTCTCATTGCCCCTTATGTGGGCTTCAAACCGTAGACCTGCAAATCAAGGCATTGTCAGAGATGCGTTACCGCCGCCGCTTTGAGGCCATGAAGAACATGCCCAGGCCGCCAATCAACAGGAATAACGGGGCAAGCCAAAGCGGGGCCGTTCGCCAATCCATGGGAGGGCGCAACAGAACTTCGTCTCCATAGCGCTCTGACAGCGATGCCCGAATCTCAGCCGCGTTGCTGCCCGCAGCAACGCGCGCGCGCACATATTCCTGCATGTCCAGCGCCAAGGCTGCATCAGAGTCGGCTATGGATTGCCCTGCGCATACGACACAACGGATTTCCTGCATGATCGCTTCGGCACGCGCGGTTTCTACCGCGTTCAATTGCGTCGCCGCCGGGGTCATTAGAAGCGTTATGGCCAGTAAAACAGTCATGATGGCGCGACCCGGCGTTGGCTGGCGCGGCCACCCAGCGCGACCAAACCGCCCAGACCAATTAATGTTGCGCCCAATCCCAATAACCAGACCATCGGATTGAACGAGGCGCGGACTTCATACGCAATCTGGCCGGTTTCACGCGGACGCGGATCACCCAGAGACACGTAAAGGTCGCCGCTCAAATCGCTGTTTATCGCGACTTCGCGCGTATTCTGGTCAGCCGCAGGGTAGAAGCGACGTTCGGGATGCAAAGTGCCAACCGTTCGACCATTACGGGTCGCGGTAATGACCGCTTCGTCGGCCAGATAATTCGACCCATCGGCGCGTGTCATATTCGACAGGGCCAGAATTGTGTCGCCGATTACCATCGTCTCACCGACTGCCAGAGCGCGGGAAATTTCAGGCTCTCCGGTAGAATCCGCGGCCGCGCCGAGCGCGATAATGCCAACGCCGGCGTGCGCCATTGCGCGTCCGGTTGCGGCCAGCTTCGCCGACAGCCCCGCAAGCGCGCGTGACATCCACAGATCACTGATCGCGCCAGCCAGTGCCCAAGCGCCGACAAATGCACCCGCAAT